>DIYD01000290.1 GCA_002428905.1 Bacteroidetes bacterium UBA6063
ATAACGCGGCAAATAACCCTCGTCATTGGCTTGAAGTCGACCGTAGATCTTCTTTAAGTTTTTGATAAGATCCAATTTCTGAGCATCGTCGTAGTCGCCTACAGCTAATGCCTCCTCAAATTGCTTGGCTGCTTTCGCATACAACCCATCAATCTCTTCTTCCATTTTCAATCCTTTGTCGTAATCCGACTCTTCTGCAATCTTATCGGCAATCGGCTTACAACGATCCAAATAGATTACACCCAGGTTAAAGAATGCGTCTGCATAGGTTTTATCTAATCGGACTACCTCTAAATAGCTCTTTTCTGCCTCGTCTAAATCCCCTAAACGGTAATAGCTGATGCCACGTACATAGTGCAACAACGCGTCATCCGGAGCAACTTCTAAAGCGGAGTTAATCTTATTTACCAACTCTTCCTTACGACCAAGTTTAATGTACAGGTCAAGTTCCGTACGCATTAGATTCTCGTCGCGCTCAAACATTTCACGACCTAATTCAAGGTACTTCAATGCTGCATTGGTATCCTTTTCATCCAAACTCAATGTTGCCATTTCTGAATAAATCCCAGGATCTGCATATGCTGCGTCGATCAACGATTGCAGGATTTCCTTCGCTTCTGTTTTCATACCAGCACCCGACGCCGAATACGCCATGTATAACTTAATCGTTTCCGGGTTAATGGAAGCCTGCTTCGTTAAAAACTTGTCTTCGTCGTGCTCAAACACCTTCCCTACTTCCTGATACGAATTATAGGCCTTCTTGTACTCCCGCGCGTTAAAAGAAGAAACTGCGTTGTTGTAGTGCCCAATAGCACAGTTTACTAAACCTTTCTTACTTAGGGTAACCAACTTGCCTTTAATATCGGTTTCCATACTCTTGTAGAACGCGTCTGTAGCAATCTGCAATGCATCTGGGTATCTACCCTTCTGATTGTCGTTCCCATCGTTGTGCAGGGCCAGGTATGAGATACCCTTGTAGTACCACATTTTATAGTTGTTCCCTGTTTTTGGATGTTCCGATGCCTCATTGATCAAACCAATACATTTGTCAATTCGACCTTGTTGCAATTCTGGTGTGGCTCCAGCTGTTGCATCTTCCCACTCCATTTTCACGCTCTCTACCTTAAAGTTCTGTGCGCTTACGCTCAAGGTAAATAGCGCAAAGGCTAATGTTAAAAGTGATTTTGTGTTTTGTCGCATTATTTTAGTTATCATTATTGTCTACTTTATCAGACGGTTCTGAGTCACTTGCTTCGCCATCTGCCCCATTTTCAGCTGAATTTTCGATGCCTTCAGCTCCTTCAATCTCTTCGCCATTCTCCTCCTCTTCTTCCTTCTTCACCTTGGCTACCGAAGCAATTTCATCGGTATCTTTCATCTTAATGAGTCGTACGCCCTGCGTGGCTCGTCCCATTACGCGAATGTCGTCTAAAGGCAGTCGAATCGCAATACCTGATTTCAAGATAATCATCAATTCCTCTTCGTCTGTAACGGCTTTCATCGACACTAAATTGCCCGTTTTGTCGGTGATATTCAGCGTTTTAACGCCTTTTCCTCCCCGACCGGTAATTCGGTAGTCGTCTACCGCGGTTCGTTTACCGTACCCTTTTTCCGACACAACCATAATGGTCTCGTCTTCTGTATTACCGACACAAACCATGCCAACCACCTGGTCTTTCTCATCTTCCAACTTCACTCCCCGAACTCCGGCAGCGGTTCTTCCCATAGGTCGAACCAGGCTTTCATTGAATCGGATGGCCTTGCCTGAACGCTTGGCCAAAAGGATTTCATTGTTGCCGTCGGTCATCTTCACTTCGAGTAACTCGTCGCCTTCTTTAATGGTGATGGCATTGATACCGTTTGATCGTGGCCGAGAATACGCACGCAATGTCGTTTTCTTGATGATACCATTCTTCGTACACATAACGATGAAGTTATTATCGAGGTATTCCTCGTCTTTTAATCCTTCAACCGAGATGTATGCCTTAATCTGATCATCTTTCGGAATAGCAATTAGGTTTTGGATCGGTCTTCCTTTGGACGCCTTCGCTCCTTCCGGAATCTCATAGACCTTCATCCAGTAACATCTACCCTGCTCGGTGAAGAACAACATATAGTTATGCGTTCTGGCAGCAAGTAAATGCTCTACGAAGTCTTCATCGCGATGCTTAACCCCACGATTTCCGCGACCTCCTCTACCCTGCGTGCGGTATTCAGATAATAAGGTACGTTTGATGTATCCCATATGAGAAATCGTGATGACTACGTCTTCATTCGGGATCAAATCTTCAATATTTAAGTCGCCGCTATCAAATTCGATATTGGTTCTTCGCTCATCACCGTATTTGTCGCGTACTTCGGTTAATTCGGTTTTAATGATATCCATTCGGATGCCTTCATCGCCTAAAATCTCTTCTAAACGTGCAATGGTTTCCATGATTTGCTTGTGCTCTTCACGGATTTTATCGCTCTCCAGTCCGGTTAACTTCTGCAGACGCATATCGAGAATGGCTCGTGCCTGTATCTCGGTAAGCTTAAACTGACTCATTAAGCCATTTCGTGCATCCTCTGGCGTCTTCGATGATCGGATTAGAGCGATAACCTCGTCGAGGTTATCTAAGGCGATCAACAAACCTTCTAAAATGTGGGCACGTTTCTTCGCTTCCTCTAATTCGTATTCCGTACGTCGAACTACCACTTCATGGCGGTGATCTACGTAGTGTCCGATCATATCCTTTAGATTGAGCATCATTGGCCTGCCCTTCACTAAAGCAATGTTATTTACTGAAAATGAGGTTTGTAGTGGCGTATACTTGAACAATAAGTTCAATACAATATTTGGAATTGCATCGCGCTTCAAATCAAATACTACGCGTAATCCTTTACGATCCGATTCGTCTCGAATCTCCGAGATACCGTCAATTACTTTTTCATTTACCAGGTCAACCGCCTTCACAATAATCTGTGATGGACTTACCTGATAAGGAACTTCTGTGATGACAATTTGCTCCTTACCGGTTTTGGTTTGTGTAAACTCAGCCTTACCACGCATTACAATACGTCCACGACCGGTTTCAAAGGCATTGCGCACACCTTCATACCCGTAAATTGTTCCACCCGTTGGGAAATCCGGTGCTTTGATGTGCTCCATCAATTCGGAAATCTCAATCTCCCGGTTGTCAATATAGGCAATGGTACCATTCACCACTTCTGTTAGGTTGTGCGGTGCCATGTTGGTTGCCATACCTACAGCAATACCCGCAGCTCCGTTCACCATAAGGCTTGGGATTTTTGCCGGCAATACAGTTGGCTCTTTTAACGAATCATCGAAGTTCGTTTGGAAATCGACGGTGTTTTTGTCGATATCCGTCATCATCTCTTCTGCAATCTTACGCAGTCTGGCCTCGGTATAACGCATGGCTGCCGGTGGATCACCATCGATCGAACCAAAGTTACCCTGACCATCTACCATTGGATAGCGTAAACTCCATTCCTGGGCCATACGCACCATGGTGTCGTATACTGAGGAATCACCATGTGGGTGATACTTACCCAATACCTCCCCCACAATTCTGGCAGACTTTTTATACGGCCGGTTACTTGCAAGTCCCAGCTCTGTCATACCATATAAAACCCGGCGATGTACCGGCTTTAAACCATCTCGAACATCAGGGAGCGCACGCGAAACAATAACCGACATCGAATAATCGATGTAGGCCGATTTCATCTCGTCCTCAATGTTAATTGGTATAATCTTCTCGTTTGGATTGTCCATACGGTAAATTAATTATTTGTTAAGATGGTAAAACTACATTCTTACCTTGCTATTACTAGGATTTACGGGGCTAAGATACCAACATTTTACCGACAAAATGTGGACTTTTTACAAGTGGATTTCCCGGATTTTCGATTGCGTAATTTCCATCGCCTTACAGGTCGAAGCTTTCATTGCGCTTAGGCACTGTAACATGTTCAAAATCAGACGACAAAACGTCTTTCATGATGAAGAGGCTATCTTCTTCACCGTGTGCTAAAAACACCTGTTTCAATGTCGACTTTTGCTGAACGGATTTGGCATACGACACCAACTCGGTCTGATCAGGGTGTGCCGAGAAGACATCGGTAGATGAAATACGTGCATACACATCCCGGTCGTGCTTACCAATACGCACCGTTTTTTTGCCTTCTAAGAGATCGGCACCTAATGTTCCAGGGGTACAATAACCAGCAATTAAAATCGTGCACTGAGGATTCTGTATGTTGTTTGCAATGTGTCGCTGAATTCGGCCGCCATCCAGCATTCCAGCCGATGAGACAATGATGCTGGGTTCGTAGGTCTTTCGCATGTTCTCCTCATCCTCTTTGTCCTCAACAATATCAAGCTGCGGAAAACGGAACAAATCACGGTATTGACGCACAAATTCTTGCGCTTCATCATTCATAAAATCCACATAATCGTCGTGAATATTGCCACTGCTAATTCCAAGCGGACTATCGGTAAATACCCGGATGTTTTTCAGTTTACCTTGCCGGAACAACTTGTTGATGGTAAACAATATAGCCTGTGTCCGTCCCACACTAAACGCTGGAATAATTAATCGGCCAGGCTGATCCACACAGGTCTTTTGAATATGGTCAAGCAAAGTTTCTTCAGCACTTCGTTCCTCTTTGTGAAAGCGTGAACCATAGGTACCTTCAAGCACCAAGTAGTCCAGATCGTCCATAGGTGTTGGTGGAACAACAATCTTGGCATCTGACTTCCCCAAATCGCCGGTAAAGCCTAATCGTTTGGTTTGACCTTTTTCGGTTACATTGAAAACAACACTGGCAGCACCCAAGATGTGGCCGGCAGGCACAAGTTCAATCGTCAATTCATTGCTGACTTTAAATGGCACACCAAACTTAAGCGTGACCATGTGCTCTACAACGTCCATAACCTGTTTGTAGCCATACAGGCGACGCGTAGGTCTTTTTTTCTTCCGTTTGGTATTGACCCGTTTGGCCTCAATATTCGCCGAATCGGTGAGCAGGATGTCGCTCAGTGCCCAGGTGGGTTCGGTGCATAAAATCTGACCTTCATAGCCTTTTCCAAAAAGTGTAGGCAGATTACCAGAATGGTCGATATGGGCATGGGTAAGTACCACTAAATCTACGTCTTCTGGATCAAACGGAAAGTTGGCGTTCTCCTCTCGTGGGACATCTTTTTCATAGTTGAGTCCGCAGTCGATCAGTACTTTATACCCTGACGACAATTTAAGTAGATACATGCTGCCGGTTACCTGCCGGGCTGCTCCGTGAAAGGTCAATTTCATACCAGCCTGCAAAAGTAGGTTTAGGATGGCATAATGCAAGTAGATGAAGTCAGTTCAGTGTTTTAATTGATTCATTCGTTGTGCCGTTTCTCAACACAATCAGGCCAAAACGCCTTACATCGTTTGCCCTGATCATTCTAAATGACACCATTTCTAAAGTTTTATGGCTTTCTGCTCTGCCTGGAGTCAAGCATTCCTGAATACTTCCCATACTTCGAACAACGTACTCGCGATGG
>DIYD01000013.1 GCA_002428905.1 Bacteroidetes bacterium UBA6063
ATCATCTTAATATCAATCACTTAACATTTCCATGACACAATATTTGTTTCATTTTGGGACATATCGTTCTATTTATGAGAATATTGCGATTTCAGACCCTTAAAAACCATTTTTAGATCATTAAAGCATCTATATTTTATCCCATTTTGGGATTACACGACTTTAAACGAGTTATTTGGGCACTAAATGTCATATTTAAAAGCCTCATTTAGAATTATACGAATTCAACTAGATTTGCACACTGTGAACAGCTGGAATATCGACAACAATGAACTAAACCACCTCTTTAAACACTATTATAGTATTAAGGAGAGCGCAAACAATAGTGCAACGGTTGAAGATTCAAATGTAGAGCTATGTATCCTGGTTCGATCGAACGACTACTCAGATGCCAACCGACATCTTCTGGGTAAAATTCTAGCTGCAATAGGCCAGAACATAGATCAATGCTACGTCAAGCAGTTCGACACTGACGAAACCACAGACAATGCCTTGAGCCAGATAAAAACACCGAAAGCAGTGCTGAGCTTTGGCATTCCCTTACCAAACAACCCGATCCTCTACCAAATCAATAGATTCGAAACAAGCCAACTCCTGGCTTCCGACAGTCTTACTCAACTTGCATCAAGTCAGGATAAAAAAAGATTGCTTTGGACTGCTTTGAAACAGCTACAATTTTAGTCATTTTTAGAATTTATTCCTATTTTGGGAATATTCTATATTTGAATTATTTTTCTTAACTCTCTGTTAATCAGCAGTTTTGTATATTTGCATAGTGGTTGGCATGTGAATTGGATGTTCATCTGCAACAACTACTAATTACTACTGTTATGAATGAAAGTGTGAGACTACTACTCGTAGACGACAATGAGATGAATAGCCTTTTAACAGGATTTTTGTTTTCCAAGCTGGGCATTCCATTCGATGTTGCCAATAACAAGGCACAGGCGTTAGATTACATCAATCAAAACAATTACTCGTTAATATTACTTGACATCCAGATGCCAAATGATGACGGCTACTCGGTTGCTCGAGCCATCCGAAACATTAATGCAAAGCTTCCCATCATTGCATTTACTACCCTTCCAGAAGACCAGGTATTACCACGTGCTATTGACAGCGGCATGAATGAATACATGCTTAAGCCCCTGGCTATGCAGGAGTTGCGTTCCATGGTTGAACGCTTTAAGATGAGCGCCTAAGACCGCACAAATCGTAGTTTCGCAAACTTGAGCACGAGTTGCTTTTTGCCAAACTGTTCGAATTCGATGGTAGCTTTTTTATTACCCGATTCGCCGTCGACAATAGCGACCTTCCCTCTTCCAAACCGTTGGTGTTCAACCACATCACCCACTTTGATCGCCGAAGTATCTTCCGGTTCAAAATTTTGGATTGCCGGTGGCAGTTTCGCTGTACGCCCAACACTCTGATTGGATTTCCCGTATTTGTTTCCGAAGTTAGGTTTTGGCTTATTGCGATTGGCAAATCGATGAAAACCGGACTCACTTCGCTGCTCCGAAGCGTGTTCAAACGCTTTTTTATCCAACTCAATGAAATCGTCTAAAATTTCAGTGATAAACCGACTTGGCTCACACGGAAGAAGCTGCCCGAACCTAAATCGAGAGTTTGCATACGACAAGGTAAGTTTTTGCTCTGCTCTGGTCATGCCTACATAAAACAAGCGACGCTCCTCCTCCAACTCCTTACGACTGCCGGTACTCATCTGAGAAGGGAACAGGTTTTCCTCCATACCAGATATATACACATATGGAAACTCGAGTCCTTTTGCCGAATGGATCGTCATTAGACTAACCTTGTCTTCCGATCCATCATCTTTGTCTGCATCCGTAATCAATGCAATGTCCTGCAAATAAATCCCGAGGCTCTTTTCTAACTCATTGGTATCGTTCTCTACAAACTCTTTAATACCGTTGAGTAGTTCCACTACGTTTTCATACCTGCTAATGCCTTCTACCGTCTTGTCATCGTACAAACTCTTCAACAGGTTCGTCGACTTTGCAATATGCATAGCCATGTCGTACGCATCCTTGGTCTCTAACATTGTTGCGAAGCTTCGAATCTTAATTGCAAAGTCTTTAAGCTTCGTTTTAGCAGACGAAAGATTGGGGAACATCTCAGCATTAGCAACAACTTCCCACCAGGAAATACCGTTTTCAGCGGCGTGCAACTGCACCTTATCTAATGTGGTTTTACCAATCCCACGGGCAGGGTAGTTGATAATCCGCTTTAAGCTTTCCTCGTCTTTATGATTTACTGTTAACCGCATGTACGCGATTAAATCCTTAATCTCTTTTCGCTGATAGAACGACAATCCACCATAGATACGATACGGCAGATTCAGCTTTCGCAAGGCCTCTTCAAGACTTCTTGACTGGGCATTGGTGCGATACAGAATAGCAAACTCTTTATTGTCGAGTTGCTTTTTCATCTTCTCCTCAAAGATGGACTGAGCAATCAATCGTCCTTCTTCATTATCGCTTACCGCACGGATGACCTTAATCTTCTCACCGAGATGATTATCGGTCCAAACCTTTTTCTCAAGCTGTTCTTTGTTATTGGCAATAATGGACCCCGCCGCATTCACAATGGTTTGCGTAGAACGGTAATTCTGCTCCAGTTTAAATACTTTAAGATCAGGATAATCCTGTTCAAAATTGAGGATGTTTCGGATGGTAGCACCGCGGAATGAGTAAATACTTTGTGCATCATCGCCCACCACGCAGATATTTTCGTTCACCGCTGCCAGCTTTTTCACAATCATATACTGACAATGATTGGTATCCTGATACTCATCTACCATCACGTATTTAAATTTGTGTTGGTATTTATTCAGAACGTCAATGTGTCGTGTAAACAACTCAAAGGTCTTTAGCAGCAGATCGTCAAAATCCATTGCACCTGCTCGAAAACACCGCTCGGCATATTTTTCATAAATCTTAGCGATGTGTGGCCTTCCGCTCACCGAATCGTATGAAGTCAGCTCGTCGGCACTGGCGTACATCTTGTAGGTAATCAGCCCGTTTTTCGCTGCACTTATTCGATTGAGCACAACATTGGGCTTGTACACCTTATCGTCGAGCTTCATTTCTTTTACAATGGTTTTGATCAGACTCTTGGCATCATCCGTATCGTAAATTGTAAAATTGCTCGGATAGCCCAACTTATCGGCCTCGAATCGCAAAATTTTAGCAAAAATCGAATGGAACGTACCCATCCAGATGTTCCGGGCTTCTGCGCCTACAACCGTTTCGATTCGTTTACGCATTTCCTTTGCTGCTTTATTCGTAAACGTAAGTGCAAGAATATTGAATGGGTCAATGCCAGATGCAATCATATGTGCGATACGGTATGTCAACACCCTCGTCTTACCCGAGCCCGCACCAGCCACAATCATCACCGGTCCTTCGGTCTGCAATACGGCCTCCCGCTGAGGTGGATTCAACCCTTTTAAATAATCCTGCTGATTCTGATCCATCATTCAAAATTATAACCTGAAATACGCATTGAAGTCATTTTAACCCATTGTTATCAACAATATCCCATAAAGTTTTACAAATTTGTGCCAACACTATTCGATTTGGAATTTAAAGACATATTTATTGAAGGCCCCAAGGTGATCCAACCCCGGGTTTTCGGCGATCATCGCGGTTATTTTTTTGAAAGCTACAGTCGTCGCGACTTCCAGCAGGCAGGCCTGGATCTTGACTTTGTGCAAGACAATCAATCCATGTCGCACAAAGGCGTTTTACGCGGATTACATTTCCAGAGCCCTCCGTTTGATCAGGGCAAACTGGTTCGGGTAATTCAAGGTGCAGTGCAAGACGTCATCGTTGATATTCGAACAGCAAGTCCAACTTATGGCAAGTCGTACTCGGTTGTATTGAGCGGGGATAATCAAACCATATTTTGGATTCCGCCAGGTTTCGCCCATGGTTTTTGCACCCTGGAAGACAATACTGTGTTCACCTACAAATGCACCAATCTCTACAACGTAGAATCGGAAGGCGGCCTGATGTATAATGACCCTGCCTTTGAAATTGACTGGATGTTGACCGATGTAAACTTATCGGACAAAGACCAAAACTATCTACCCTTTAACGCATTCAACAGCCCGTTTTAAATGAGCACACTCGACCCTAAAATTACCGACCTTGTTCAAAAGCTTGAACAGAAATATAAAAGCATGGGGCAAGACCTTGCCTCCTACCTCGAAGGTCGGCTGTATGAAGACTATGTTCCTTACTGGGACTATGTGCACCTCGATACACTTCTAACACTTCAAAAGCCCAAAACACCTATACCGGACGAATTAATCTTCATCATGTACCACCAGGTGACTGAACTGTACTTCAAAATGATTCTTCACGAGCTAGAACAATTGGCAATTGATGAGGTGGTTACAGCGGCCGAGATGAAGGAAAAACTGAAACGCATTAACCGGTATTTCATTATTCTTACAGACTCGTTCACTGTGATGAGCGAAGGCATGGAACACAAGCAATTTCTCGAATTCAGAATGGCGCTGTTACCGGCATCTGGTTTTCAATCCGCACAGTACCGGATGATCGAAATTGCATCTACCGATTTTCTTAATTTGGTGGGCAAAGACTTCAGAGATCAGTTCAATAGTGACTCCGACATTGAAGAGATGTATAAATACATCTACTGGCAGGCAGGCGCCACCGTTTTATCTACCGGAGAGAAAACACTAACGCTTCAGCAATTCGAGAAAAAATACAATGCTGAATTAATGCAGATGGCGGCGGATTATCGACACACCAACATGTGGAGCAAATACAAACAGTTATCGAGTGAAGATCAGGCAGACGAGGAACTCATTAATCTACTCCGCAACCTCGACCTAAACGTAAATGTGAATTGGCCGCTTGCCCACTACAAAACGGCGGTCGCCTATCTACAGCGAAACCCAAAAGACATTGAGGCTACCGGAGGCACAAACTGGCAGAAGTACTTACCACCTCGCTTCCAAAAACGCATATTCTACCCCGAATTATGGTCGGACCTGGAGATTGAAGAATGGGGAAAAACCTGGGTAAAGCAGCACGTAAGTGACGTAAAATAGGCTATTCTTCTCCTGTAATCTTCTTATCTTTCTTTTTGAAGTCGCCCCGTTTCCAGGCCTCAAAGAATTGTGCCCAGGCAAACGGATTCAAGAGGTTATTGGGCGCTATTTGTCCTGCGGAATAATAGGCACGGGCCTGTTGAGCTAAATGATATTTACCACGTTCTGCACCATCGGCAGGCAACGATTCACTTTGCTCTTTCAGTTTTTCACGTTCTAAGTTTTTACGCGCTCGTTCCATATCGTCATCCGGTATATCGGCTTTAACAAAATACTCATCGAACAACTCTCTACGGGGCATCGGTGTAATTACTGTTGCGTCTAGATATACCGTATCTGCGGTCAGCAACTTAATCATGGAGTATTTCTGCTCGTGAAGTGTATCTGGAATTATGTAAAACGACGACTTAAAACCGATACAGTTGAAATCGATGGTATCGCCTTTCATGGCCACAAAACTGAAATAACCATTAATGTCACTGAACGTGCCCACCTTGGTTCTTCTCGGGATTACACTCACATAAGGAATTCCCATTAAACTATCCGTTGTCATTACCAGTCCGCTAAACTGAACCAGATCTTCGGATTGTTTCTTTTTTTTCTCTTGTGCATTTACTCCAAATGCCAGCATGAGACCACAAAGCAATATCCCGATTTTTCTCTTCACGTTGTTGTTTTATTTACTATACGAACAAGTTTAAAAAATGATACCAGCCAAGATAGCTAAAACCACCCAAATGGGTGCTGGAATCTTTAGCTTTCTAAGTAAAATTGACAGTACAATAATTAAACCAATGTTAAAGTAATTAACAAAATCGTGCTCCTGAAGGTTTGTGTAATGGAAACTATTCTCCACTTTCCAACGAAATGCCACAGGTAGAAACAGCAAATATCCAGCAGCCAACACGAGTCCGGACGAAGCGGCGATGGCCCCATCTAACGAACGCCTTATAATTTTATAATTCTTAATGCTGTCCCATATCGGATACACAAAAAAGATCATTAAGGTACCAGGTAAGAAAATTCCGATCGACCCTACAATACATCCGAGCACCTGCCAAACGGATCCATACTCTCGCATGACGAGTCCACCACTATACGTACCGATCGTAAAGATAGGTCCTGGTACCGCCTGATTTAAACCGATACCTGTAAGAAATTCATCCATAGATATCCATTCGTTAAACTTCACAAACTGCTCTACCATCATTGGTATCAACACATTGCCGCCACCGAACACCAGGGTACCAAATCGATACATATTCTCAAACAAAATGAAAATTCGGTGACCGTTTAACTCAGCCATAACACCGGCAAGAATGAAGATGATCGCAAACACAATGGGATAGGTCCATTTTAAGTTGATCTTCTTTGACTTCACCTCTAATTCATTTTTTATGATCTCTTCTTCCTTCTTACTTAAGAAATAGCTAACGATACCGCCACCAACAATGATGATGGGGAACATCCAGGGTGTTTTCACGTACTGCTCCAGCGGGTGCCGTAACAAAGCCACAATGATGAAAGCCAAC
>DIYD01000342.1 GCA_002428905.1 Bacteroidetes bacterium UBA6063
TATAATGGGGACGACTTAATGACGACGATGGTGGACTCAACCTGGAACAAAGCATCCAACCAATGGGTGCTGACCACGAAAGATACGTTTGAGTACGATGCGAACGATGTCGTGACAAGACAGACCCAATATTCATGGAATTCAAATGCGTGGCAACTGTCAGAGCGCTCCATATTCAAGGCGAATAAGGATGGACAGATTACTGAAAAAATCGAAGCAGAATATGATGGTACTACCTGGGATTCAACGGGTTTGTCTAAATACGGATACGATGCAAATGGCAATCCAAATGTAGAGGAGTATGCCGCATGGGAAGATGACCGCTGGGAAAGTAATACGCGCTATGAATACACGTATGATCCGGTTGAAAAGGTGAACCCAATCATATTAAACATGGATGTTTACATCCCGGATTATGACCAGTACATTATAAACCTTCCACTCGAAGAATTCGACTACCTGGCCGATGGTGCTGGTGGTTGGGATAAAGACTATCACGAAGTCTATCATTATTCAGATGGAGGCAACGCCAGTTCCGTAAAGATACTAAACCCAGAGGTTACGTTATACCCTAATCCGGCAAACGGCGCAGTGCACATTCAGCTGGGTAGTGACGATCGAGCAGAGACTTATGTAATTCGTTCTGTCAATGGTGCTTTAGTCGAAGATGGCCGGTTATCTAACCAGGATACAATAGATGTATCGAACATACCAGCAGGTATATATGTGGTTGAGGTAAGTACTGGAGCCCATGTTTACCGAAGCAAACTTCTGGTAGAGTAAGTCAGCACAATAGAACACTACTATACCTGGGACCGTTTGCTTTGTACGCCGGTTATCCCATTACCTTCTGACCAATAAAATACTGGTCTGGACTACCTTTTCGCTCGGTGCACGAAGGCTCCGGATTAGATCGTAGTGATCTGCAAGACCTTTCTTTTTTAGTGTGGATGAATGCCGTTTGGCACGCCTATTCCTGTTTATGTCGAAAGACTTCAACCCATTTCATTGTGTGCTCGTAACATTATACAACTCGCAATAAAACAATAGTTAAAACATGAATAGAGTATTAATAACCACCGGAATAGTGATCTCGGCTATGTTGACGTTTGGTCAGGAGCCCGGATACTTCGAAAGAAAAAAGACTACAGATGTCACTGCGTTGGATAAGGTGTTAAACTCCCTTGTTACCGAAGGTGCCAAGAAAGCAGATGAGGATGATTTAGACAGTATTGTGCTGTATACCTGGGAATCGCAGAATAGTGCGTGGGCGAAACAAGCGACCATCAAGGTGACCTATGATTCTAAGGATCACCCTACTTTATTTGAGTACTATGCACAAGGTTTATCTCCCTATCTCGAGTCTGCTATTGAGGTTGAATTCGACGATGAAGGTCGGTTGTTAAGTAAAAAGATTAAGTCGACGGATGGGGTGTCTGAACAGTGGTATTATGAAGATAATGAGGAGTATACGTATGATGAAGATGGAAATGAGATAGAATACATCTATCAGGAACACGATGGTTTTAAATTCGTAAATGAGTTACGACGCACCACCACATATAATGAGGACAACAAACCCATTAAACAGGTAGTGAACCGTTGGGGTGTACAATGGAATAAGCACCGAGAAACGGTTCTTTCGTATAATGGTAAGGGACAGCTTGAAGAAACTGTATTATGGTTCTGGGATGGTATAGATTTCACCATGCGTGCGGGATCGAAAGAGACATTCGAGTATGACGGAGAGGGTAATCTTATTCGGCACATGAGGCTGTATAAAACAGATGAAGACTGGAAAGAAGCAAACCTGACGGAGTATACGTTGGATAAAGATGGTAACACAATTACAAAGACGATAAGCGAAAAGCTGGGAAGCAATTGGGTTGAACTAAGTAAAGAAACGTTCGAACACGATCCATTGGGGAATCCGACATCTGAAGTTCTTGAGAACATGAAAGCAGGACAATGGGAAGAAGACAGTAAAACGGAATTCACCTACAATACTTCAGAATCAATCGAGCCGTTTTTAATTCGATTACAGCTTATTGATCCGTCTCAAAGCCACAAGGTGGTAAGCCGCTTTTTGGAACAAGTTGATTTGGCGCCGGATGGTTCTGGAGGCTGGGAGAATAAGACCAGAGAAACATTTCATTATACATCGGACTTGAGCGGTATAGATCCGCAACATCAAACGGGTTTGCAGATTTATCCAAATCCGGCACATGGAGTAGTTCGGGTTGAACTGCGTGACGATGCTCAGGCTCAGGCATATGTAATTCGTTCCATTAGCGGTGCTTTAATATCCAAGGGAGAGCTCGATGGCCATAATGCAATCGACATATCGAGTATACAAACAGGTATATATGTTGTTGAAGTTAATTCCGGAGATCTTGTTTACCGAAGCAAGCTACTGGTGGAGTAACGATATTAATGGATAGGCGATTGGGGTAACTTCCAGTCGTCTTTCGTGTAAACGAGCTGTTCGCCAATCACCTGTAATGGGGATTCGATGTTGTTACTATAAAGGCTACCGGTGCCTAAACCCTGCGGCAATTCAATATCGTACTGGCTCACCCATTGCGCAATGGCATTTAAACCAATATTTGATTCGAGTGCGGAGGTAACCCACCACCCAATTGCGTGTTTTCGTGCTAAGTGTACCCATGCATCACATACCTCAAATCCTCCAACCAGATTAGGCTTTAGTATGAGGTATTGAGGCCGAATTTCGTTCAGTAATGTCATTCCTTCTGTTTCAACCCGAATGCCGATCAATTCTTCATCAAGAGCAATGTCAATAAGTTTGGAAGCGCATAGCGACCCCATGGAATCCCATTGATTAGGTTTTATAGGCTGTTCAATGCTATGGATTTCAAATCGCTTCAGTTCACGCAATTGCTCCTTAGCCTCATCAGCATTGAAAGCTCCGTTGGCATCCAATCGGATTTCCAGTTTAAATGCTGAATATCGTTGACGGATGCGTTCAAGCAATCGGCATTCTGCATCAAAATCATGGGCGCCTACTTTAAATTTTATGCATCGGAACCCGGCTTCAATTTTAGTGGTTGCTTCATCAAACATTGCATCTAGTTCTCCCATCCAAACCAGACCATTGATGTCAATGGGTGTGCCTTGAATGAACGAAGTATCGAAAATCGTTCTGCTTCCACCATTTTCAAGATCTTTTAGCGCGGTTTCCAATCCAAATCGAATGGATGGGAAGTGTGCGAAGTCCATCTCGTTCAAAGACCCATTGCTGGTAAGTTGAGATGCAAAAGCATGCAGGTGTTCGGAGTAGTCTGAGACATCATCAATGCTCAACAGCGACAAAGGAGCACATTCACCAATACCAATCGTACCTTCCTTTTTTAAAAAGACATAGTTCACCAAACGTTCTTGAAAAACGTTACGACTGGTTTTGGCTGGTTTCTTAAAATTTAGTCGATATGGAACGATTTCGTACTCCATGCTAAAGTAACGTTAAAGATGTAATTACAACTGTCAACACATTGAGCAATACGTGCATTTTCAGGAGAGTGTTGTATACAGCACGATTTTCAGGTCGGTTGTGTAATGACCGTAAACGAAGCCAGTGAATAAGGTATAAGGGCACCAGAAGTAGTATAACAAGACCATTGCTTGCAGATGCCTCTCTCAAGAATAAAACCAGTAGAAGCAGAGCGCTCATACAGAGCATCAATTGGTATACTTCTGCTCTTTTTTTCCCGAGTTTTACCGCCAGTGTAATCTTTCCATTTTGGGTGTCTCCAGGAATGTCTCGGAGATTGTTTACATTCAAAACCCCAACGCCGAGCAATCCAAGAGCACAAGCGGGCATAGCAGACAGCCAGAAATCACGGTCAATATGTCCGGATTGTAAATAATATACCCCAAGAACGGCAACGAGGCCAAAGAAGATAAAGACAGATAGGTCTCCCCACGATTTATATCCATAAGGATTTTTACCAGCGGTATACTTAATAGCTGCTGCAATGCTGATCAAACCGAGTCCAAAAAATAACCAAAAGTTAAGGCTTGGACTGCCTAAAGCCATAAACAGCAACGCCAGGCCACTGATCAACGCAAGTAAGGCACTTACAATCAATGCGGCTTTCATCTGATTAAGGGTCAGAGATCCACTTGCCAATGCCCGGTCCGGTCGTGATTCATCGTCTGTACCTTTCACGAAATCACCATAATCATTGGCAAAATTGGAAAGTACTTGTAGTAAGATGGCTGTTGATACAGACAGCAATGTAATGGCCCAACTGTGATCCTTAAAAAAGGCTCCCAGCACCGACCCCATGGCTATAGATGCTAAGGCCAGGGGCAATGTTCTTAGACGTGCGGCTTTAACAAAAGCACCGATCATCGGTTACTTGATTACGTCAAGTTCGCGACCAATTTTTATAAATGCATTGATGGCTTTGTCAAGGTGTCCCCGGTCATGTCCTGCGGAAACCTGCACCCGAATTCGCGCCTCTCCTTTAGGGACAACGGGGTAATAGAACCCAATCACATATATGCCTTCTTCAAGTAATTTATTAGCAAACACCTGTGAAAGCTTCGCGTCGTACAACATGATCGGAACGATTGGGTGTACACCCGGTTTAATGTCAAAACCGGCCTCAGTCATTTTAGATCGGAAGTATTGGGTATTATCTTCCAGTTTGTCGCGTAAATCTGTCGTTTCGCTTAGCATGTCTAAAACAGCAATACTCGCACCTACGATAGATGGAGCAACTGTATTTGAGAAAAGGTAAGGGCGAGAACGTTGACGCAGCATGTCGACTATTTCTTTTCTACCCGAAGTAAATCCACCGGAAGCACCTCCAAGAGCTTTGCCCAGTGTACCGGTGATGATGTCAATCTTGCCCATTACGCCGCAATGTTCATGTGTGCCTCGACCAGTTTTGCCCATAAAACCACTTGCATGACATTCGTCAATCATAATCAGGGCCTTATATTTTTCCGCGAGTTCCACAATCTTGTCGAGTTGAGCAATTGTACCGTCCATCGAGAATACTCCATCGGTAACAATGATTCGGTTCTTTGCATCCTGACTTTCTTGTAAACAGCGTTCAAGATCGTCCATATCGTTATTCTTGAATCGGTAACGCGCCGCTTTACAAAGACGTACACCATCGATGATCGATGCATGGTTGAGACTGTCGCTGATTATTGCATCTTCTTTGCCCAATAAAGGCTCGAATACACCACCATTTGCATCAAAAGCGGCCGCGTATAATATGGTGTCTTCCGTGCCCAGGAATTCAGAAATTTTTCGTTCCAGTTCTTTGTGAATGTCTTGTGTACCGCATATAAATCGAACCGAAGACATCCCATAACCATGAGAATCAATAGCATTTTTTGCTGCCTCAATAACCTTTGGGTGAGAAGATAATCCAAGATAGTTGTTTGCGCAGAAGTTAATTACTTCTTCGCCCGTATTTAGTTTGATGTCAGCACCCTGCGGTGAAGATATAATGCGTTCACTTTTATATAAACCGGCCTCCTTTATGGCGTTCAGTTCCTCTTGTAATTGTGGTTTAAGCGTATCGAACATGTTTGAACAATTTTATGGGACAAAACAACAATAAATTTTCGTTCTAAACTCATAAAACCGGGCTGTTTTTACGGTATTACAGGGCGAGTATGGGGTTAGCGTACCGTATAAATTGTAGAGGCCAATAAAACTTTAGCCTAAAATTGTACGTTTTTATCGGTAGCCACCAACCTTTTGCAAGCTTGATGGTTTACTTAACATTGGCTCAAAATAATGTTACTTTTGCCGCAGTTTACGGGCATTGCAACATGGAGTCATGCTTAAGTAGAGTTACAGTAATTTCCAATGGCGGAACAGAAAAATCATAAACCCAAAATTGTTGTGAAGAAGGATTCAAACAAGACACCCGAAGGAGGTGATAAGGGAAAAGGGAATATACCCCGGTTCAATATGAACTGGATTTATATCCTAATAGCCGTAGTGCTAGGAGCATTCCTATTCCTTCCAAAGAATTCTCAAAATACAGTTAAGACAAAAGAACTGTATGAAATGCTTCAGGAAGAACATGTTAAGGAGATAAAGGTAATCAACCAGAAAAGGGCCTATATCTATCTTACAGATTCAGCGAAGAAGCTCGAGAAATACAAAAAGAAAAACAGAGACCAGGGCATAAGTCGATCATTTAATCCAAATGGTCCAGACTTTGAAATGGAAACTGGTGAGATCAAGACGTTCACCGAAGGGATTGATCAGGCACAGAAAGAACTGCCTACAGAAAAGCATATAGAGGTAGACCACGATACTGAACCGGAATACGATGGCGTTTTCAGCTGGATCATATTCTTTGGTTTGTTGCTTGGCTTCTGGTACCTGATGATGCGCCGTATGGGTGGACCAGCTGGTGGTGGAGCAGGACAGATTTTCAATATTGGTAAGTCTAAGGCGCAGTTATTTGATAAGGATACGAAGGTAAATGTCACGTTTGCCGATGTTGCCGGACTCGAAGAAGCGAAAGTCGAGGTGATGGAAATCGTGGATTTCCTGAAAAACCCAAAGAAATACACCGACCTCGGTGGTAAGATACCTAAAGGAGCCTTGTTAGTCGGCCCTCCGGGTACAGGTAAAACGTTGCTGGCGAAAGCCGTAGCAGGTGAGGCAAATGTGCCTTTCTTCTCTCTATCCGGATCTGATTTTGTTGAGATGTTTGTTGGAGTTGGAGCGTCCAGAGTACGTGACTTGTTTAAGCAAGCGAAGGAAAAAGCACCGTGTATCATCTTTATTGATGAGATTGATGCCATCGGTCGTGCACGTGGTAAGAACGCTATGCAAGGTTCGAACGATGAACGTGAGAATACCCTGAACCAATTGTTAACTGAGATGGATGGTTTCGGAACCGATACAGGTGTAATTATCCTGGCGGCAACGAACCGCGTAGACGTCCTTGATTCGGCGTTGCTGCGTGCAGGTCGATTCGATCGTCAAATCTATGCCGATATGCCTGATCTACGTGAGCGACGTGCAATCTTTGATGTACACCTTAAGCCATTGAAGATCGAAAAAGATCTTGATCGGGATTTCCTTGCACGTCAAACACCTGGCTTTAGTGGTGCGGATATTGCCAATATGTGTAATGAGGCAGCATTGATCGCAGCACGTAAGAGCAAAAAAGTGATTGAGAAACAGGACTTCCTGGACGCAGTAGATCGTATTATCGGTGGTCTTGAGAAGAAGAATAAAATCATCACACCCGAAGAGAAGCGCGCGGTTGCCGTGCATGAGGCGGGTCACGCAACAGTGAGTTGGTTGTGCGAGCATGCTCACCCATTGGTGAAGGTAACCATTGTACCTCGAGGAAGAAGTTTAGGTGCTGCCTGGTACCTGCCCGAAGAACGGCAGATCACAACCACAGAGCAAATTCTGGACGAGATGTGCGCAACACTTGGTGGCAGAGCAGCCGAATATGTGACCTTTGGTAAGATCTCTACAGGAGCTTTAAGTGACCTTGAGAAAGTAACCCGACAGGCTATGGCCATGGTATCGATTTACGGATTGAACGATAAGGTGGGTAACATTTCGTACTACAATATGAATGAAGGGTTTACAAAGCCGTTTAGTGAGCAAACAGCTGCACTAATGGATGCGGAGATTAAACGCATTACCGATGAACAGTATGAGCGGGCGATTAAGATACTTGAGGACAACCGCGATAAGCTTGATCAGTTAGCCGACAAGCTTTTGGAGAAAGAAGTAATCTTTAAGGAAGACCTGGAGAATATATTCGGTAAACGTCCTTTCGAAAAGGAAGAGATCGAAGACGCGAAAGTAGTGGAAGAGAAGACTTCTACAGAGACAACAGAGGAAAAAACCGAAGAATAGAATCTCTAAACTAAGAAAAAAAGGGAGTGGTTTCGATCACTCCCTTTTTTTGTTTATCTCAGCTAAATATCATAAACCAGTGCAGTGTGTCATGACACTGTACGTGAATGGTTTTCGTGTTGTCATATCTAGCTACCAATAAACATAACCTATTGGTATATAGGATTTTACAATAAAGTGCCCTGGTCAGGTTCTAAAAAACTCCAAGACGAATAGAACAAATCGAGGGCGATCTGGTAAAGAGGCGCTCCAAGTAGAAATAAAGAATATAAAAATGAAGAAACTAAAATCAGTAGTCCTTTTGGCCATGGTGCTTCCAATGGTATTTGTAGGATGTAAAGAAGACGAAGAAGAACCAGTAACCAACAACAAAACATTAACCTTAGATATCTCCGGTTTGGAAGATCTTGGCGCAGACTATGCGTATGAAGGTTGGATAATTGTAGATGGTGCGGCTAAAACTGCAGGAATCTTTACAGTAAATGGGAGCGGTGATCTTTCAAGCAAAAGCTTCTCATTGAATGCCGACGATTTGGACAAAGCATCTGCTTATGTTTTGACTATTGAGCCGAGTCCGGATAACGATCCTGGACCAAGTAGCGTTCACATTTTAGCTGGTGATTTTTCTGGAAGCTCTGCAAGTCTTTCTGTAAGTCATGGTTCAGCAATCGGAACTGATTTTAGTCAGTCAACAGGTAAATACATTTTAGCTACACCAACCGATGGAGGTAACATGACGGATGAAAAAAGTGGTGTTTGGTGGTTGGATCCTATGGCAGGTCCTGGGCCAGGTTTAGATTTGCCTGCGTTGCCATCAGGCTGGGAGTACGAAGGATGGGCTGTGATAGATGGTACACCTCTTTCAACAGGTAAGTTTACAACAGCAAGTGGTTCGGATGATGCAGCTCCATTTAGTGGAAGTGCTGCAGGGCCTCCATTCCCGGGTGAAGATTTCTTGATGAATGCACCGATGGGATTGAGTTTCCCAACAGATTTATCTGGCAAAACTGTAGTGATTTCGGTAGAGCCTAAGCCAGACAACAGCACAGCGCCATTTGTACTTAAGCCATTGGTCGGAAATGTTCCGGCAACTACAATGGATCATACGGTATATACGATGGATAATAACGCCTCTGCAACTAACCCAACGGGTACAGCGAGC
>DIYD01000275.1 GCA_002428905.1 Bacteroidetes bacterium UBA6063
TCATTAAGTCGTCCCCATTATAGAACAATACACTTACCGTTGAAGGCATCCACGCTTGCGAGCCCTGATCCCATTGTTCACTTTTTAGCTTAGTTATCGCACCCTTAGTATTGTAGGTCGATAAACTGCGATACCTGTTTTCAAATTTACCGTTATCGTATACTTGATAAAGGTATTCCAGCACATTGCCTGAATTATCATAAGTAGAAGAATCTCGATATTCCAGATTCCATTGTTTGTTAAATTCATCCCATTCCTTGTACAATGAGGATAAGAGGTTCCCGTCCTTATCAAAGTTGGTTTCTACCGCGTCCGTAAGGTTAAAATTACCCGAACCCCAATCTTCGTAATACTCATTTAAGATGGGCAACCCATCATTATTGTAAGTAATCTTTGACCTGGCTTCGGTTATCCACTGCCCTACCTGCGATTCCCAAACGTAGTACGTGGTGCTATCCAACTGTTTAAACGCTGCTTTTTTCTTTGCATGTTTTATGGCCTGTGCTCGTAAATCAGACTTAACGGAGCGAGTGTCTATAGGCTTCTTGGCCAGCGATTTCCCAAAATTCATGGTAGGATGCTGTGCAAATGATGTACTTGCTAAGGCAAGGGATAGAATGGCAATAGTAATTCTGTTCATGACTACACTTATTTAGATTAATTTTTGAATATAGTTCTTAAGGATTGATTTAAAAACAATCTCAACTATATATCGTTCGATGACACAAAAAGTTACACAAAAAAAGCCGATGCACAGGCACCGGCTTAAAAAGTTAAAATGAAATATTATCTAGTATTAGTGTCGAATAATGAGCTGTTGTGATTCTTTATCCGTTTCAGTGATAACAGATATGATATACATGCCCGAAGGCACATTGGTCAAATTGAGCTGCGCCTGGTCTTGTTGGCCTAATTTCTGTGCAACAACAACACCTCCCTGATTCAGGATTTGAACATCGAAATCATAACCAGGCTTAGAAACAGATACGTGATCGCTGGCTGGATTTGGGTAAACACGCATTTGCGTAGCTTCATCATCGTTCGAAACATAAACCACGGGGCTATATTCAAATACACCGTCAAAGTCTACCTGCTTTAAACGGTAGTAGACCATCTTGGTATGTGTAGGCAAGTAGTCATCCCAGTACTCATACTTGATGATGTTATTCGAGTTACCATTACCCAGTTCTTCACCGATGAACTCAAAATCCTGACCGTCAATACTTCGTTCAATTTCGAAATGGCTGTTGTTCAATTCCATAGCAGTCGCCCAGGATAAACGTGTTCGATCGCCTTCTTTGTTTGCTTTAACGTACAGGAATTCTACCGGTAAAGCGTTTAAATTACTTGTTGATCCGATTGTGAACTGCACATCTTCTGATATACTTACACCAGAGAAGACAATTGTATTGTCTGTTACATTATGTACTCCCATATAAACGGTTGCATTACTCATGTCTCCATCGCCATCCGTATCTGCAAGTAATCGAAGATCGTCGGCTTCGTTAATAACAAATTCAGACTGATCAAGACTAAAGGTTACATCAACATCACCTATGTCTCCCGTTTCTTCAAATTGAATCTTACGCATCCATCGGTTCATAATTCCATTTGGATTATCTTCATCGTTTGAGCCAGAGTCTAAGCTATGTCCAAACAGCAAGAATTCACCAGAGTCTAAGTCAGTAGGGTTCGAAATCTGAAGCAACGAACCAGAAGCGGCACAGGTATTTAGGTCGGTTCCTAACTGGCCAATACCAGCAACGTTGTGATCAAAACCAGTAGACTCATGTCCATATAGATCATTGGCAATAGCGATTCCGAACTTGGCGGATAAGCTGTTCTCTAAAATCAGACGGTGTGCTTCACCAAATGCATAGTTATATTGAATAAAGGTAGCAATCTCTCCTTCGAAGTAATTGCCTGAACCGTTCCCCTTTCCATTTTCGAAATACGAGTTTCTGTTCATGTATCCAAGTCCAATATCGTCTCCGTGCGAGTATAGTTTTCCAACACTACCAATGGAACCCATCGATGATCCATTCAAATAGCCGGTAATCGTTCCTGAAGTTGTGTTGTCGTTACTACCATTATAAACCATAGTTACGATGTATTCGGTTTCCGTGTTTACTGTAGAGTCAACGTAAGAATAACTCCACGGTGCGTCACTTCCGTCGTTTGCAAAATTCCAACCCGCAACATGCAGTTTATTGTTGTACAGGTAGATGTTAAGTCCACGAGTGGCCCCACCTTCTTCATAAATCACTTGTCGTGAAGAGATGTCAGAACTTGTTCTGAACACAACGATGTATGTTCTTTCCGTGGAGGCTCCAGTGTTTAGATCGGCTTGATCCGTCATCTTAAGACAGTCGTTGGATCCGTCGAACTGCATTACGGCATGGCCGTTCATGGCGTCAGTCCCGGTATGGTAAATCGGTCTTTGACTGCTGGTGCTTTGTGTCCAGCTGGTACCATTACCTCCAATGTTTACCACAGCGGAGATTTGATCACCATTGGAGTAAGCTTGTGAGTCAAGGTCATAACAGAAACGATTGGTAGAGTTGTCTCCAACTCCTGCCGGACCATAACAAGAGAATCCGGAAGTACTTTGCGTACCTGCCATAGAATCTGATCTTGAGGATAAGTTGGTATAGATAAATATACCAGATGTGATAAGTGCGGCAAAAACAGTGGTGATTACCGCAATTTTTCGCAGACTAAGTTCTTGCGAAATGCGAGGTTCATTGTTAATAATCATGTCGTCAAATAAGTGTAGTTCCTTGAAAGCAATATACTTTCGAGTTTCAAATATAGACAAATAGTTCCAATTTTGAGAATTATGACAAAACTTTTTTAAAATATGACATTAGTCGTTAGCGCCCTGTTTATGATTCAAACACCTCCCGATACGAAACTGGCCTACTTTTGCAGCGCATGAAGAAGAACCTTAGAATTCATCTGGCACTTTTTACCGTAGCACTCATCTATGGCGCGAACTACACCATCGCAAAAGGTGTAATGCCAGCATATTTAGGCGCATCGGGTTTTGTCTTTATTCGCATCGCAATTGCTGCCCTGTTGTTTAACCTTGTTGGTTTTATAAGTCGCAAAAAAGAGCGCATACATGCGAAAAGTGACTATGTGCAGATGCTGGTTGCAGCCACCTTTGGCGTAGTAGCAAACATGTTGCTTTTCTTCAACGGCCTGGCGCATACATCTGAGATCAATGCATCTGTTCTGATGCTCAACGCTCCGGTTTTCGTTTTAATCTTCTCGGTAATCGTACTGAAAGACAAGATTCGTTTGTGGCAAGCGGTTGGAATGGTCTTAGCGGCCATTGGTGCGTTGATGCTCATTGGAGGCACCGCATTCGAATTCGACAGCACAAATGCCCTGGGCGACGCTATGGTGCTGTTAAACGCCACCAGTTTTGCCTTTTACCTGGTATATGTAAAGCGTCTTCTGGCGAAATACTCTGCTCTATTCGTCATCCGGCTCTTATTTATTATGGGCACCTTTATGGTCCTCCCCTTTGCGTGGAATGATTTAGCCACAGCTGATTTTGCGTCTTTCCCGAACCGAATTTGGTGGGCAATCGCTTTTGTTTCAATCATGACCACTTTTGTTGCTTATTTGCTCAATGCATGGGCCGTTCAGAAGGCTTCACCCAATTTAGTTGGTTCGTATATTTATCTACAGCCCGTAATTGCAACTTTTATTGCAATAAACGCTGGAAATCAATCACTTTCATTGGAAAAAGTTATCTTTGCTGCAGTGATATTTGTTGGCGTATACTTGGTAAATTCTAATCGGAGAAAGGCATGATCAGATCAATGACTGGCTATGGAAGTGCCGAAAAACTTTCCGCTAAGTATCACATTAAAGTTGAACTCAAATCACTTAATGGCAAGTTTCTCGAACTGAACCTGAGGAGTCCAAAAACCCTGGGAGACAAAGAGGCCTTGCTTCGCAAACACCTTTCAAAGAAACTCATACGCGGGTCGGTACTATGTATTCTAACCATGGATCGCATTGACGATTCTGGAGAAGGCATTCAGTTAAACAAAGGACTGGCGAAATATTATTTTAATCAGATGAAGGCCCTCGCCGATGAGCTTCAAACCAACGATGACGACATCCTAAGGACTGTACTAACAATGCCAGATGTTCTGAAAGCCGAAGAGGGTAGCATTGAAGATTCGGATTGGCAGGATGTTTTAGCAGCCGTTGAAGAAGCTTTTGAAAAATTTGAGCAATTCCGTTTAACG
>DIYD01000160.1 GCA_002428905.1 Bacteroidetes bacterium UBA6063
GGAGATATACCATCCTGGGAAGAGTCGATTCTGGTATGGATGTAATACAGAAGATCGAGGTAGGAGACAAGGTATTGAACATAACCGTACCATAAAACATGCATCGAATAATAGTAATAACGTTGGTTCTTGTCTGCTCGGTTACTGACCTGTTAGCTCAGGATACCTGGAACCGACAGAACTTACAGCGAACAGGTAAGTTCTATTTGTACTGGGGATGGAACAGGAGTTGGTATACCCAATCGGATATCCATTTGTATGGAGCAGACCACGACATCGTTCTGAAGGATGTTCAGGCCACGGATCTGCCAACACCGTTTTCGATGGAAAGCTATTTCTACATTACTCGAATAAGTATTCCTCAAACCAATCTGAAGCTGGGATACTACCTGAACAATAAGAATAGTATCGCTTTTGGTTTTGACCACATGAAGTATCAGGTGGTTGAAAACCAGTCGGTGAATGTAACTGGTTACATTGATCGACGTGGACCGTATGAAGGTCGTTATGACGGTGAAGAGGTTCAGTTATCACGGGAATTTCTTATGTATAACCACACGGATGGGTTAAACTACGTGTTTGCGGAATGGAACAGGCATGATTTTCCGGTATCTCTTGCGCGAAACAAAGTAGTGATTAGCACCGAATCGGGGTTAAGCGCCGCATTGCTTCGACCCAGAAGCGCTGTTCGTTTTTTGAAAACACAAGGCCCTAATGTATATCACAATGCAGGTTATGGGGTAAATGGAAAGATTGGCGTGAATTTCCTGCTTTTCAAGCACCTGTCAATCATGACGGAGTTGAAAGGCGGTTTTATCAATATGCCGAATATCCGCGCTACTGCAACAAAGCAAGGGCAGGCAAAACAGCATTTTTGGTTTTTGCAATCCAATATTCTCATTGGAACAACCTTTGGTTTGTGGTAGTTAATCCTACTACCATGTAGATTGGTCGATTTTACCATGATCAGGGTTTTCTTTGCCTTGTAGCTGCTACTTTTGAAGTCTTGGAACTCCTCAAAGAAATATATGCTTCGTTGCGGCGCAATCCACTTAGGTCGATTTTAACGGCATTTGGTGTTAGCTGGGGGCTGTTCATGCTCATCTTGAATCTTGGTCTTGGCAAAGGTCTGGAGAATGGAGTGCAGTCCTTGTTTAAGGGGTTTAGTACAAACAATCTTTTCGTTTGGGGGCAATCTACCTCAATGCCTTATGCAGGTTTTACGGAAGGCCGACGAATCCGACTGGGACTTGACGATATTGACTATGTAAAGGAGCGTGTAGATGGATTGAAGATAATCGCTCCGAGAGCGCAACTCGGCGGTTATGGAGAAGGCAATAATGTCAAATACAAAAACGAAACAGGTGCATTTTCGATTCAGGGTGACATTCCGGATGTTCGGAATGTATATCAATGGGTACAGGTAGACGGCCGTTTTATTAATGAAACAGACCTGAAAGAAAGCCGAAAGGTGTGTTCGATTGGGAAGCGGGTAAAAGAGGTATTGTTTAAAGGGGAGAATCCTGTTGGAGAATATATTTCAATGAATGGTGTTCAGTTCATGGTTGTAGGTTGTCATAGGTCGCCTACAGCGGGTGATCGGGCCGAACAGGATGAACAACAGATTATAATTCCAATGAGTACGTATCAAAAGGCCTTTGATGGTTCAAATAAGATCAATTGGATGGCCGTAGTTTGTCACGATAATTACGATGCACAAGAAGTAGAAGACAACATCAAAGCGGTGTTGCGTGTAAAACACAAAATACATCCGGATGATCCACGTGGTTTAGGCGGCTTTAACGCCAAGAAAATGTTTGGGCCTATGCAAATGACCTTCATTACCGTTCGTGTGGTGGCCTGGTTTGTCGGTTTGATGACGTTAATAGCCGGTATAATCGGTGTTAGTAACATCATGATTGTGACCGTGAAAGAGCGTACCAAAGAGATCGGAATTCGACGCGCGATAGGCGCCAAACCTCGAAATATTGTGATTCAAATCATTGCCGAGGCTTTGATGCTTACCGTTTTTGCGGGTTATTTTGGCTTGATGGGCGGAATTTGGGTTGTGGAAGG
Organism: Bacteroidetes bacterium UBA6063; assembly: GCA_002428905.1. GTDB lineage: Bacteria > Bacteroidota > Bacteroidia > NS11-12g > UBA9320 > UBA987. The sequence continues at coordinate 2,077 of DIYD01000160.1, forward strand.
AATCGGGCAGGTTGGCGTTGAAGGCCAAATGTTTAAAGATCCTTCTGTAGAGATGCCTGTAGCCCTTACTGCACTGTTCGTTTTGGTGTTAGCAGGGTGTTTGGCCGGACTGCTTCCTGCGAATCGTGCATTACGCATAAAACCGGTGGAAGCTCTTCGTTACGAATAAACATAACAATGATTTCAAAATTGGTGCGTTATTTGTACGATCATTGTCGTATAACACGCCTTTCATGAAAACGATTAAACGTCTTTCCTTATTTCTGGTTGCCATCTTTGCGGCCACTACAGGTTACACTAAACAACTAAAATACGAGAACTATATCTACGATGACCTGGTAGAAACCGTGCTGCTTTCAACCAATGGTGCTGTATACAACCCTGTGGCAATAATGGATCTTGGCAGAATGCACGCTCTGCGTCTGAAGTTTGATCATTTGGAAGCAAGTAACGAATTCTACCAATATACCTATGTACACTGCGACGCCAACTGGAGGCCAAGTAATCTCCAAAAGACAGAGTACCTTGAAGGGAATACCATGGGCGAGATTCACGACTTTACGTTTTCTTCCAACACCTATCAGCAGTATGTTCAATACTCCATGACCTTTCCGTCGGAAGACATGAACCTTACCTTGTCTGGAAACTATTTACTCAT
>DIYD01000176.1 GCA_002428905.1 Bacteroidetes bacterium UBA6063
GCTTTGAGATTAAGGGAGATTATAACCCGAACTTAGCGTTGATTATTGACCCGATCTATGTGGATTGGAGTACTTATTTCTATGGTGATTTATACGATTCGAATCTTACCTGGGGGTACGCCTGGGTATTAGACGTAGATATTGATGACAAAGACTATGTATACGTTTGCGGTATGGCGTACAACCAAAAGTTTCAGTCGAAACTTGGTGGTTACGATTCAACATTAAACGGTACCTGGGATGCATATATCTGTAAAATATCTCCGAATGGTGATAGCTTGATTTACTTCTCCTATTTTGGAGGAAGTAGAACCGAATATGCTATGAACATTTCGGTGAGTAAGACCTATGAAGCGGCTATTTCAGGTATTACCTGGGGAGGTGGTTTTCCGGTAACCGCAAATGCATTTGATAAAACAGGGAAGTCGTGTGGAGTTGGATGGTGCTGGCAAGGGTTTGTTACCAAGTTTAGCTCAACCGGAGGTGCGTTGATCTTTTCCACCTACTTAACCGGGAGAACATCTCAATCTACCTGGTCAATCGACTGGATTCGAAGCATGCAGGTAACGGATGATGGTAAAGTTTATCTAGTGGGAAATACTACCTCAGAGGATTTTCCTACGACTCCAGGGTGTTATGACGATACCTATGGTGGTACAACGGGAACCGGCTGGTGGAGTTCTGGAGACGGTTTCTTAACCTGTCTGAAGTCTGACGGAACAGGTCTGGTGTTCTCAACGTATATTGGTGGATCGGGTGCAGACATCGCGCGTGATGTGTATGTAACTAAGGGTGGTGAGATCTATGTTGTAGGTCAGACTTCGTCTGGTAATTTTACAACTACTCCTGGGGCTCGTGTGTTTAATACGTTCATCAAAGGAACTTCCGACGGTTTTATTGTGAAGCTCAAAAAAGGCGGAAACCAATTGGCATATGCTAAACTCATGGGAGGTAATGGTGATGAGTCTTTTGAAGGCATTTATGCCACCGAAGAGGGAGATCCTTATATCATTGGAAATTCGAATTCCAGTGATTTCTATACGACTTCAAAGGCTTATCAGAAAACGAATGCCGGAGGATACGATATTGTAGTAGTTAAACTGATCAGTTCGGGAACGAATGTACGATACAGTACTTATCTGGGGGGCAACGGTGAAGATGGATACAACCGCAACCAGTGGTATTTTGATGGCGCCAGTATTACAGCAAATGTGAAGGATGAGGCGATCATCGCAGCTACATCTAAATCCTCAAATTACCCGGTTACCGCGGATGCACTACAGAAATCGAATAACTCACTTTCCTGGTACGGTAAGCTTGTTATCACTAAGTTGTCTTACGCTGGTAGTGCGCTGAAATACAGTACGTTCTATGGAGGAAGTGGTGGTGAGTTCCCAGGTGGAATTCGCGCAAAACGTGTGGGTTGTGTAACCTACATTTTGTCAGCAGGAAACTCGTGGTCTGCAGATTATCCAACAACCAAAGGCGTGTATAAAGAAACGCGTGGTACCGGATCTTTCTGGACTGGTTTTATAACGAAATTCAGAGATACACTGTATACGGAGCCCATTGAACTTGGCTTGCTTGATACCGTGGTTGAGTGCGACAATGTATTTGTTATTCTCGATGGTAATAACCGTGGTGCTGACTTCTTATGGAGTGATGGTGTGACCGATCAAACGAATATCGTTCGAGACTCAGGCGAAATATGGGTTAGAGCAACATATGGTTGTGATACCGTTCGTGATACGTTACAAATTTTGTTGGAGCATTCGCCAAAGACACCGGTCTTCGCCAATGACACAACCTATTGTGATTTCTTCCCCAGTATGGTGCTCGATGCCAAGAACGACACCATAATAGCTTCGTATTTATGGAATAATGGAAGTACTGCTCAACGGATGGCTATCGATTCAGCCGATAAATATTACGTTGAAATACAAACACCGAATTGTGGTACCAAATCTGATACCATCGACCTCAAATTCCTAACCACGCCTATAGTGGACCTGCCGAGGGACACGATCGATTGTGATAGTGTGTCTATGATGCTCGATGCGGGCAATGCAGATAATGAAGCGGACTTCAGGTGGAGTACGTTGGACTCAACACAGTCAATTTCGGTCAAAGATACCGGACTGTATACCATTAAAGTGACCAACTATTGTGGTTTTGATAGTACTTCGGTGAAGGTGATCGAACACGATAAGCCTATTGTAAGCTTAGAAGACGACAGCGTTTTCTGTAATTCTGTGTCATACGTGGCACGTGTAGGAATCAGAGAAAACGGTGAGTCGTATACCTGGACGAACCTGGGTGATGGCAGCCTTATGGGAACTGCAGATACCTTATTGCTATTGACTCCGACTTTTGTAAAAGTAACCGTAGACAATGGTTGTGGTGATGCTTCGGATTCGATGGATTTATCCATTATTACAACACCAACTGGTGGAGTAATCGATACCATTTACGAGTGTGACGCTGTAAGTGAACGCCTGGTGCTGAAGAATACCACAGCAAACAATGAGGAGGTATACAGTTGGACACTTCCTGGTACCGATAGCATGTTAGATGTTACCGCGGAAGGCCTGTACAAAGGATATATTAGCAATAAGTGTGGAGTAGACTCTTCAGAATTCCTGGTTGTATTGAAGTACACACCTTCGGTGGACTTACCTAAAGATACTACGTACTGTGGAAGTATAAATGTTGTACTGGATGTTACCGACCCTGATCCAGAAATGGTGTACAAATGGCAAGGAATTGAGGG
>DIYD01000227.1 GCA_002428905.1 Bacteroidetes bacterium UBA6063
TCTCCGTTCGCGAGTTGTGGTGTGGTAATATGCTCGTTTCCGTAGATGCGGCTACCGAAGACATAACATCTGCCAACTGGATTGTTAAAAACGATCAAAACGATGTGATTTATGATGTTACATCATTGTCGGATACCTTTAAACTAAACGAGGTCGGTACCTACAATGTTGAATTGATGGCCGAGGGAGAATATGGTTGCGGTTATAAGTTTAATGATGTAATTAAGATCAAAGAAGATGATATCTCCATACCTTTAGGGAATATTCTAGGCAAAGAAAACTGGTGTTTAGGTGATACCATCCGATTTAGCTACCAACCCAAGTCCATAATTGACATCCAGTCGTACAGCTGGATCTTTAATGGTGACACATCTACAGGCAGCAATGAATTCACTTATGTGGCGAACAAGATCAAGGATTTATCGCCGTTACTTCATGTAATTGCCAAAGGAAAACACGGGCAACTGGAGTGCAGAGACAAACAACCCATCAATATAAAGTTGAATTTTGGCCCGAATGTTGAATTTGATACGGATGCAGGATTTTGCTTAAATGACGACCTGGTAGATTTGTCACAGTTTGTGAACATCAAAACGGGCACCTGGGAAGCACTTGACCATGGTTATTTAACCGGTTCAACATTAGATCCCAAGCAGATTCAAGATAAACAGAAATCGGTAGAGTTGTGTCAGCAATTTGATGCACGAGATCCTTCAACCGGCTGTGTGACGCGAGATACCTTATGTATTTGGGGATATGAACTACCGGAGTTAATCATGGCGAAAACATTTGTTTGTGGTAATTCTGGTTTCTTCAACCTGAAGAACCTAACACGAAACTCGTTCCATAATGAACAGCTTTCATGGACCATTGATGGGAATGACTTTACTTCCCTACCTGGGGGTGATCCCAACCTGGTTAAATTAAGTTCATTGTCTATTGGCGAACATGTAGTCGTTTGCACATTCACGAACCAATTTGGGTGTGCAGTGAAAGATTCAGCGGTATTAACGAAACTAAAAGATTTGGATATTTCTTATCTGGTGGACAAGGAGATTTGCCAGACCGAGGAACAAAACTTAAATAAATTGTTTGGTCTGAAGTATGAAGGTGGTAATTGGACCACGTCATCGCACTACGGTATGATCGAACAAAATGTGCTTTCCGATACTGCTTGCGGTTCGGTAGACCTGAATTACACCTACGATCGATTTGGATGTTATGCAAGCACAGATCTGATACTCAATGTACAATGTAGACCAGATATTGAGTTCCTGCACGATGATACTATTTGCTCTACATTCGATGAATACGAGCTGATAGCCACTCCAGCAATAGGCTCATTCAGTGGTGATAATGTCGTAAAAAATAAACTGGTTGTAAAGCCACCTTACGGGCCGCAAACGCTGCGTTATAATGTTAACATCAAAGGATGTGCCTTTGATTACGTAAATACCATTGACGTAGTTCCGGCTCCGGAATTTACCATTCATCCTGGGTTCCTACATGCGATCTGTGAAGGGGAAAATATAGAACTGGCAGATATGAATGTATCTAATGGTTGGTTGAAATTAACAACGCGCGATGGAAATCTGGAGTTCAAAGATTTTCCGGCTACTTTAAGTTACAAACCCAATTTACAAGACATTTTACTTGGTAATGCGAAGTTTGAATTTGAACCTGTAGGATTTGGAAATTGTCCTGTTCAAATAAGACGTGAAGAGGTTACGATTCATCCAAAGCCTGTTTTCTCCATGTTGGAAAATGATTTCGAAGGATGTGAGCCATATGAGTTCAAGGCCTTTACATTTACCTGGGAAAATCGGGTAGACTGGTCAACCACGGATGTTCGTTGGAATTTTGGAGACGGTGCGATATCCAAAGATCATAAACCAAAACATGTTTATCAGGCTTCTGGAATGTATGACGTTAGCGTGAGTGCCGTAACTGCGGAAGGGTGTTCGTTCGATAAAGAATGGCCGAATCTGGTTGAGGTGTTCCCTACACCAAAAGCAAGCTTCATTCACTCCGCGGCAAATGATTATGTTTCTGTTAGACGTCCACATGTAACGTTTACTAATGTAAGCACGTGCGAGGATGAAATGACCTATCAATGGGATTTTGGAACCCCAGACCCAGCAGATAGAAGCACACTTCAATCTCCAGATTTTGTGTTTAAGCAAGACACTGGGAAGTACTTAGTTGGTTTAACAGCTACAACCGATAAGGGATGTTCCGATCAGGCATTCGCTCAAATCTGGGTGGGCCCAGATATCCAGTTATATGTGCCAAACGCGTTCTCTCCAAATGGTAAAGGACCACTTGAAGCAGAGCAGTTTAAGGTAGTTGGAAATTTTGTAAAATCATACCACATCGAAATCCATAACCGTTGGGGAAACCGGGTATATGAATCAGACGACATTAATGAGGAATGGGATGGGCAGGCTGCTGGTAGCCCATGTTCAACGGGTGTATACGTATACTACATCCAGGCGGTAAGCCTCACAGGTGAGTTCTATGAATTGAACGGAACACTTAATCTTCTTCGTTAAACCGACGATTGACATACCAATGAAAGATATTCGTGTCTGGATTGTCCTTTACTTCGTCTTAAACCTATTCTTTATAAGCCAACCTCCACTGGAACCTGCGCACGCCTGGAGACAGACTTTAACAAACACCATTGCACGTAATCTGGCCGAAGGTGAAGGCTCGATGCTCTACCCTAAAATTGATCATGGTGGTGATAGTCAGGGAATTATGGCATCTGAATTTCCCGTATTTCAGTACCTTCTTTCGCTTTCGTATAAAGTTACAGGCCATAACCATTGGGCCGGCAGGTTAATAAATCTATTCTTCTCCTGTCTGGGATACCTGGCGTTTTACCTCATCATCAAGACGTACTTCAATACACGAACTGCTTTTTACGCTACGCTTGCAATGATGTGTTCACTTTGGTTCATGTACGCACGTAAGTCCATGCCGGATACATTCTCAGTGAGTCTGGTGCTCATGAGTTTTTATATGTTTTCAAGTTTTATCCGAGGCAGGCATTGGATGCACCTTGTCCTCGGAACGCTGATTTTGAGCCTAGGTATCTTGTCGAAGATTCCAGCTGTATTGATTGTAGTACCTCTGCCATTGTTGTTGTTTTCCTCATCCAGCCTGGCTCGTAAGTTAGGGCTTGTTGTAGGTGTGATGCTAGCCGCTATTCCAGTTCGTATCTGGTATTTTAAATGGGTGCCTTATTTGGTTGGATTAGATAACAACCCGCTGTTCTTCCCAAGATCATACATGGAAGGGTGGCAGGAACTCAAGCAATACCCGATGGAAATTCTTGAACAGTTTACGTTTCATTCCTTCTTTTCTTTTGTTGCCTTCGGATTAAGTGTAGTCGGTATCTATTATATGATTAAGCGAAGGAATTGGAAGGCCATAGCCGCGTTCATGGCGAGTGCAGTTATGATGTTCCTGTTTATGCTGAAAACCGGCATGGTATTCCCGCTGCACAGTTATTACATGATTCCATTTATCCCGATTATGGCACTGCTCATTGGTTATGGTCTGGATCAATTGCCGCGATATGCCGGAGTAGTACTGATTTTGATTGTAGCTGTTGAAAGCATTGCCAACCAACAAGATGATTTTAGGATTCGAGCAGATATGTATCCGTATCTCAAGCTTGAAGAAATTGCAGACGCTATCGACAACGACTCTACAAAGGTGATGTGCAACGGAGGCGATAATCCACAAGTATTGTACTTTCTTAACCGGACAGGTTGGTCGGTAAATGATTTCGATATTAACGCAGATACCATTAACCAGATTCGCCAACGAGGTGGTATATATTTCTATAACATCAAAAAACTATCCACCCATCAGAACGTTTACCCGTATAAACGAGTCTTAACCAACGACTTTCTGGAGGTGTACGATATTCGATCTGAAGACAGTACATCACCCGCTATTACTAGGTAATCCACTAAAAAAATGCGTTTGGGATGATCAGCAGAATCCCGACTTGCTGTATTTTTGAATTTTATGGTAGAACACGACGTTGAACAGGAGAAGGTTGAGATTTTAAATCGGTATCGCGGACTACTAAGAGTATCTAAAGGAACCCGTGAAGAAGGCGATGGAAGAATCATACGGAAGGCTTTTGAACTTGCGGTGGAAGCGCATAAAGATATGCGTCGTAAATGGGGTGAACCGTATATCTACCATCCCATAGCCGTTGCGCGTATAGCAGCCGAAGAGGTAGGGCTTGGCACAACTTCTATAGTTTGTGCTCTGTTACACGACGTGGTTGAAGATACGGACTATACACTGGAGTATATTGAAAAGGAATTCGGTGCAAAGGTTGCCAACATTATAGATGGTCTAACCAAAATTAGTGGCTATTTTGATCAATCGAGTTCACCACAGGCCGAGAATTTCAGGCGGATGTTGTTGACGTTAAGTGATGATGTACGTGTTATTCTTATCAAGCTTTGTGATCGCCTGCATAATATGCGAACACTTGAGCATATGTCGGCTAAGGGACAGCTTAAAATTGCTTCGGAAACCAAATACATGTATGCTCCACTGGCACACCGTTTGGGTTTGTATGCCATAAAAACGGAGTTGGAGGATCTTTCTTTAAAGTACACAGAACCAGAGGTTTATACCGAAATCAAAACCAAACTAAAAGCGACCAAAGAACAACGTAATCGCTACATCAGAAGCTTCATTAAACCAATCAAAATGGAGTTGGAGCAACTGGGGCTGGATATCGAGATAAAAGGAAGGTCGAAATCGATCTTTTCGATACTTCAAAAGATGCGGAAGCAGAACGTGGAGTTTGAACAGGTATACGATTTGTTTGCAATTCGAATTATAGCAGATTCACAAGGCGATCGGGAAAAACTGGATTGCTGGAATATTTATTCGTTGGTTACCAGTATTTACAGGCCTAACCCAGACCGATTGAGGGATTGGATTTCCTCACCGAGAAGTAATGGTTATGAATCGTTGCACACCACGGTAATGGGCCCCAAAGGAAAGTGGGTAGAAGTGCAGATTCGTACCATTCGAATGGACGAAATAGCAGAGAAGGGGTATGCCGCGCATTGGAGATACAAACAAGGCAATGATTCCGATTCCGGGTTGGATCAATGGCTGGGTAAAATCAGAGAAATACTTGAAAACCCTGAAGACAGCGCAATTGAATTTCTCGACGATTTCAAATTGACGCTATACAACGAAGAAATCTTCGTATTTACACCAAAGGGGGATATCCGAAAATTGCCCACCCTGGCAACCGCACTCGACTTTGCGTTCGACATTCATACCGAAGTTGGCTCTAAATGTATCGGAGCAAAGGTCAATGGTAAACTGGTGCCCTTAAGTCATCAGCTCAAACGAGGTGACCAGATAGAAATTATCACCTCCGCTAAGCAGAAACCAACCAAAGACTGGTTAGAATATGTGGTTACGGGTAAGGCCAAAACCAAAATTAAGCAGGTTTTAAAGGAAGAGAAGCGGCGAAAAGCAGCCGATGGTAAGGAAATTCTTGGACGTAAGTTTAGAAACTGGAAATTGGCGTTAAACACCGAAAACATGCGCATCCTTTGCCTGTATTTCGGCATTATGAGTGAGCAGGACTTTTACGTGCTGGTAGCCGATGATAAAATGCCCAAAGCGAGTTTGACCTACAAGCAAATCATCGCGAAGCATAAGGACAAAAAAGAACTGAAGAAAGGAGAACGTCCTGTTGCGCCAGCCAAGAAGATGGGTGACCTTATCATAGGTGAGGATGATCAGTTGGAACTGGATTACTCCTTTGCGAAGTGCTGTTCCCCAATTCCTGGTGACGATGTAGTGGGTTTTATTACCGTAGGAGATGGAATAAAAATTCATCGTACGAATTGCAAGAATGCGGAGCGGCTGATGTCCAATTATGGTTACCGAATTATAAAGGCACGTTGGGCGGGTTTCCCGTTAATAAATCACTCATTTTCAGCTGCTTTAGAGGTGACAGGTATCGATGGTGTAGGTTTGGTAAGCAAGGTTACAGACATCATTTCGAAAGAACTGGAGGTGAATATGAAGTCGGTATCATTTAAGGCTACCGATGGCACCTTCGTTGGCAACTTGGTGTTGGAAATCGATAGTACGGAACATCTGGACGAACTGATCGCAAACATCCGATCTATTGGCGATCATATTAAGGTTATACGAACCGACCTGGAGAAATCCTGATCCGATTTACGGCATGGAAAAGCTGTGCATTACTTCCGTTTTTATGTAAGGTGAATTGACTACCTTTGCTCTTTATTTTTAGCATGAGCGAAGCGTTAAATAATATCCGTGAGGAAGTAAAGGAAATCTTTACGAAGTACCTTGAAGACAAGGGGCAGCGTAAGACGCCTGAACGCTATGCCATTCTGGATGAAATCTACAGTAAAAAACACCACTTTGATGTAGACACCTTATACATTCAAATGAAGAATCGGAACTATCAGGTGAGCCGTGCAACGGTTTACAATACACTCGATTTGCTTTTGGAATGTGGTTTGGTTGTTAAACACCAATTTGGGCAAAACATGGCGCAGTTCGAACAAGCATACGGCTTCCGTCAACACGACCATATGATTTGTACTGTATGCGGTAAAGTATCTGAATTTTGTGATCCGCGCATCCAGCAGACATCTTCCACCATGGGAGATTTGTTAAACTTTGAGGTTACCAGACATTCGTTGAACCTCTATGGCAAACCCAGAGTAGATGAGAATGGGTTGTGCATGAATTGTGATAATCAAGTTTCATTTGAGTAATTAAGACTACACATGTCGAATACAACTGGTTACGTAGACGTCGTTTTGGGATTGCAATGGGGTGATGAAGGCAAGGGTAAAATTGCTGATTTCCTTACACCAAAGTACGATGTAGTAGCACGTTTTCAAGGCGGGCCAAACGCTGGGCACAGCCTGGAGATGAATGGTAAAAAGCACGTTTTAAACACGATTCCCAGTGGAATTTTTCACGAAAACTGTATCAACCTGATTGGTAACGGTGTAGTGATGGATCCGGTGCGTTTAATGGAAGAAATCAGACGTACGGAAGCTGCTGGAGCCAACGTGAAAAAGAACTTGTACATTAGCCGGAAAGCAAATATTATTCTTCCAACACACAAGTTGTTGGATGCTGCATCGGAACAGAAAAAAGGAGACCAAAAGATTGGCTCTACATTGCGTGGTATCGGACCAACATATAGAGACAAGTACGGTAGAAGTGGGTTGCGCGCTGGCGATATGTTTAGCGACAATTTCAAGCAGAAGTACGAAGCGTGTATTGAACGGCATAAGGCCTTAATGACGCATTACGACTTTACTGATTTCGATTTGGAAAGTCTTGAAAATGAATTTTTTAACGCTATTGATGAGCTCAAATCGTATCAATTTGTCGATAGTGAATACTTCGTTAACGACTTACTTAAACAGGGGAAGAAAATTCTTGCTGAAGGTGCACAGGGATCTATGCTCGATATTGACTTTGGGTCTTATCCGTTCGTAACTTCTTCCAACACGATATCAGGTGGTATGACGGTAGGTTTGGGTGTTGCGCCTAAGCATATTCGCTCGGTTAAGGGAATCTTTAAAGCCTATTGTACCCGAGTAGGAAGTGGGCCATTCCCTTCGGAGTTGTTCGATAATAACGGTGAAGACCTTCGTCAAAAAGGATTCGAATTTGGTGCTACTACAGGCCGACCTCGGCGATGCGGTTGGTTGGATTTGGTTGCTCTAAAGTACGCCGTTATGCTAAGCGGTGTTGATGAGCTGATTATGATGAAATCCGATGTATTGAGCGGTTTTGATAAAGTGTGCGTAGGTACGGGTTACAAAAACCATCAAGGGGAAGAAGTAGATACCATTCCATTTGACTTTGTAGATGCAGGATTTACGTCGCGTTATACAGAACATGAGGGTTGGAGTGAAGACCTTACAGCCATTCGGTCGGAAGATGAATTTCCAGAAACCTTTAAGAACTATATTCATTGGTTAGAGCAGGAAGTTGGCGTGCCTATCAAGGTAGTGTCGCTCGGACCTGACCGTGCGCAGACTGTCGTACGCGGATAAACATCACTTTCTGGCCACATTTCATAAAGTCGGCTGTCGAATTACTCATTTTACAATTAACTTTGGCACATGCGTAAGATTACAGTATTGGCCATTGGATTGCTGCTTTGCTCAGTTGCAATTGCACAGGAGTTTTCGTACAAGCATGAACGAGACCTGATTCTAACAAAGGTAAAGCGTGTGGTTGTTTCTGATCTGGAGGCTCCCTCCGCCAAGGTAACGCATATGGTAAATGAAGCACCTGAACCATGGGGTGCAATGACAGAGTTGAAGAAAACGCTTGACGCGAATCGTAGCCGTAGATTCCCGCTCCGGTTAGACAAGTATAAAGAAACACCTGAGGATATTAAACCAGATGTTAAAGCCTCATTTGAAGGGTTGACGAACTTCACAGTTCCGGGAATCCCGAATGATAACAACATGGCCATATCCGATAGTGGTATAATCATGAGTGTGGCCAACTCTACTGCCAGTATTCTAAATGAAAATGGAACTTTTGAGCGTCTTTTTGGTTTAGAGACTATCGTAGACGGTCAGCTGCCAAATTTAAATAGAGTATACGATCCTAAAGTGGCTTATGATCCTGATAATGATCGGTTTATACTCGTTTTTTTACAGGGTACATCAAGTCCCGATACCCGAATTATCGTAGGATTTAGCGAGACCAATAATCCACATAAC
>DIYD01000277.1 GCA_002428905.1 Bacteroidetes bacterium UBA6063
AATGGGCTGCGGTTTCATTTCCACTGCCGGTAAGGTTTAACCAGACCACTGTTCGATCGTTGATAATTCGAAAAGAATCCATGCCTTTCGGAGAAAGGTTGATAAAGCCTTCGTTTGGAGCCGTAGCCACAAAGAAGACTTTCTGCATTTTTATGAACTCGATATGATGCGGTGATAACCGATCAATGGATTTGCCCATGCTACTGTGTTTCGTTGCAAACGAAAATGCTAAAAAAATGGCATAAAGCCAATTAAATCTGAGCACGCACTACCAGCGACTCGACTTCGAAACGCTGATCATCGCTAACCCAATCCTCCTCTTCAACGGTGTATGCCTCAGTCTGTTTAAATCCGTTGACAGCTAGCAGTTTCTTAACATCATCCGACTCGAACATCTGAAACCCGTACTTTACAAAATCGTAATGCTGCATAAGTCGCCTTGGCCGCATACCCAGACAGAGTATACCATTGGGCTTCAAAACACGTTTAAACTCATTCAAAATCGCGGATGGGTTCTCCCAAAAGTAGATGGTATTCACGCTAAACAACCGGTCTATATGCTGCTTTTCAATCGGCATATCATGCGCATGACAATGGTGAAAAGACAAACGACCCTGATCTACTAGCTCTTGATTGTTCTTTATAGATTCACTCACCATCAGCTGTGAGTAATCACAGCCATAATACCTGCAGTTTGGAGAAGCTCCCAATACATGAGACATCAAATTACCATTGCCCATGCCAACTTCCAGAATGGTTTGATCTGGTTCAAGATTAAGAAAAGACAAGGTATTGATATGCAGGGCCTCATTACCTGCATTCATAAAATTTCCTACATCCACGCCATGTTCGCCATCCGGTTTACGCAACTGACCGGCAAGGCTTTTTAGTTCCTCTTCGGTCATTTCTTCTTTTTCTTGCTCGATTTGGCTTCCGGATTGAACTGTAGACAAAGATCGACCCAGTGCTCGAGGTCTTCCTGTTTATCTACCCCTTCGGGCGAAATAAACACATATCCCTTCATTGGACGACCTGTAAAATCCATTGGACGATAGCCCAATCGATCTCGATTTGCTTCCTGCAGTTCGGGTCCTACCCTGGCCATAAGGTCTTCCTTCACGATCCCAACACACATTTTATCATCCACCATAAAACACAAACCGCCCATCATTTTCTTTTCTTCATAGGGCGTTCGGGTTTCTTTCAACCGCTGCCGTACCCGATCGGCTAAAAACTCACTGTATGCCATAACTCTTCGTTTAGTTCAAATGTAACCAATCCGAAAGAGGTTATTCTACGAGGTCGGCTTCAGAAACCTTAAGCGGGATGTCTTTTTTGATTGTACTACGCTCAGCGGCTGTCAACAATTGAAATGATTTACCAAAACGACGTATGGCTTCGTCTTCATACACCAAATGGAATGCTTGTTGCACGGCGTCATAAACGTTAACATAGGCTTCATAGCTGGCTCCAACATGGGATTTGACCTGAACTCTGGCTTTTGCCGGATTCCCTTTAATGAGTGTGTATATTGTATGCACCGAGGTATTATCGCCCTGGGTCATTTCATTATTAATCATAACCTCGTTTCGACCATTCAACCAAATGTCCACAATTTGCGCCGGTTCATTGCTTGGCACAAATTCCTGAGGAGGTAGTGTTGTACGTATGCCTTTTTCTTCGGTAATCTGTGTTGTTACCAGGAAGAACACCAGGAGTAAAAAAGCAATGTCGGCCATTGAACCTGCTGATATGTTGGGAATCTTTCTCATTGTGCGTTATTTGGTTAACGGCAATTTCGAACAGATCACACTTCTGATTAAGTGAGTTTTGACCACTGAACATATTGGGTTCACCAGTGGCCTCATCGAATTGTTAGAATGATTAAATGAAGATTTTTGCACATTCATCGAATGCGTTCGGTCGCATACAAAAAAATTGTAACTTCGACGTCATCTTAAAATTATTTATTGAAATGAAAAAACTATACCTTTTAGCATTATCTCTGTTTTTATCCAGTGCAGTATTTGCCCAGTGCACTGAGCTCTATTTCTCCGAATACATTGAGGGATCGAGCAACAACAAGGGCGTAGAGATTTACAACCCAACCAACATGAAAATGTCTCTGGCAGACTACAAAATTTTAACTGTTGGAAACGGTGGTTCATTTACAAACGAATTTCAACTTTATGATTCCATTGACGCATTTGGCGTGTTTGTAATTGTTACAGACGAGGCAGATTCTGCAGGCATGCGAGTTATTGCCGATACAGCCGTTGGTTTCCCAAGTGTGGTTCACTTTAATGGTGATGACGCTGTTGCTTTGCTGAAAGGAACTGATACGATTGACGTGATTGGAGAACTATATGTTGATCCAGGAAGAAATTGGGCCGTTGATACTGGTGCAACTAGTGAATACACGTTGACCCGTAAGGATGGGATAGAAAAAGGTCAGACCGATTGGACGGTTGGTGCTACCGAGTGGGATGTTCACCCACAGAACACCTTTAACATGCTTGGTCGTCACTTCTCTGATTGTGAGCGTAGAGTTAGTGTTTCTAACCCAGTTTCTATGACGAACGTCTACCCGAACCCAAGCCATGGTGTGATCAAGGTTTCAAACATGTTCCCAATCTCCAAGGTAAACGTATTCGATGCAACCGGAAAAATGGTTAAACACATTGCCGTTAATGGTGATTTAAATACTTCCATTGACCTTAGTGAATATGCAGGTATGTTCATGATTCATGTAACTTCTACTTCAGGCACAAGTGTAAACCGAGTAATGGTTCACTAAAAAAGACTATTGAATAATTAAGGAAAGGTTGCTTCGGCAACCTTTTTTTATGCATTAATTTCAGAGAAATACTTCACTCCTTTTATGAAGTGCTGGTAAACGAAACTCCAGTTCTTCATACCGTGAAGCGATCTAAAATCACGTTGTTCGCTTTGTTTTCGCTTTTTCCACCAATGCGGCAAACGCAAGAAAAATGACCAATGGGCCTTAACTATGGCCAACGTTTGCTTTATTTCTCCACTTAAAAGAAACCGAATTCCAGCAACACCATCGAGAATCAGCCGCATCGTAAATATGCGAAGCCATTGACCAAAAGGAAGGTTTTTGGTGATCAGCGCCAGATTGTTTCTGAAATTCAGATAGGTTTTACGCGGACTAGATGAAGCCAGTGTGCCCCCGCCCATGTGATATACTTTTGCATCCGGACAAACCCATACCTCTCGGCCCATATTTTGCAATCGCCAACACAAATCGATTTCTTCCATGTGCGCGA
>DIYD01000291.1 GCA_002428905.1 Bacteroidetes bacterium UBA6063
CAAAGTCTCTGTACCGAAGATTCGATATGAATCGACTCATAATCAAATTATTACGTTGAATAAACCGGATTAGTTCCAGGATTAAGATAACCCAAATTAAACCCAGGACAATTTGAGAAAACAACCACTGGGTATTACCGAGAATTATTCCCAGCACAACCGTGAACGTCAACAAAACGACGAAGCGAAATGCCACATGAATTCCTAAATAGTTCACTCGAATCATATACCAAATTTATCTAGCCTGCGGTACAACGCTGCCCTTGTGATACCTAGTTCCTTTGCCGTTCTACTTATATTGCCCTGATGTTTTTTCAGTGCTTTTCGAATACTATCTTCTTCTCGATCTGCCAGGTTAAACGTAGCTGTAGTTTCAACCGGTTTCGGAATTCTTACCGGTAATAAATCTTCAAACTCTATGTACATACCATCCACCATTAACATCGCACGCTCTACTGCGTGCTGCAGTTCCCGAACATTGCCTGGCCAGGAATACCGGGTGGCCTTATCGAGGCAATCGGTAGAACACGTTATTTGGGGTTGATTGTATTTTATTCGATAGTAATCAACGAAGTGCTCCAGAAGCAATGGTACATCCTGTTTTCGCTCGCGCAATGGCGGCAAGACAATTTCAACCGTATTTATCCGATACAATAAATCCTGCCTAAACTGATCCCCGTCTAATAACTTTTCCATTGCAAGGTTCGTAGCAGAAATGAGCCGCACATCTATGGGGGTTGCCCTGGTTTCACCAAGCGGTGTAATCTCACGGTTCTGGATGGCTGAAAGCAGCTTTGACTGTAAATCGATCGCTAAGTTTCCTATCTCATCCAGAAATAAACTTCCCTTGTTGGCCATAAACATTCGGCCCTTCTTGTCAGAAGTGATGCCCGTATATGCGCCTTTCTTTGCACCGAATAGTTCGCTCTCGAACAGTTCTTTGTGAATAGCTCCTACGTCAATTTTTACAAATGGATGTTCATTCCTAACCGATGTTTTGTGAATGGCATGGGCCACCAACTCCTTTCCAGTTCCGTTTTCACCAAGAATCAACACATTCGCATCCGATTGTGCTACTTTTCGAATTAAATCCCGTACAGTATTGATCGCCTTCGATTGACCCACCATACCCAAATTGGATTCAAAATCGGGTGATATAGAGGACTTTTCTCTTGCCTTCCATTGGAGCAACTCAGTTCGCTCAGCTTGTTGTTTAACCACATTCTGTATGGTTTGTCTTAATCGTTGGTTTGTCCAGGGTTTATGTATGAAATCTACTGCACCTTGTTTCATCGATTCCACAGCCAGTTCAATCTCACTATAAGCGGTCATGACTACAACCGGAAAACCAACTTGTTGTGACTTGAGTGATTTCAACAGTTCTATGCCCTCCTGTCCATCTACCGCCCCTGAAGTATAATTCATATCCATGAGCAGAACCGTTGGGTTGGATTGCCCCAATGCGGTTAAGACCTTTTTCGGACTTGAAAACAGCCGTACTTCGTTAAATTCTGAACGCAACAATAGATCGAGTGATGTTAGCACACCCGGATTGTCGTCTAAAATCCATATAGAGGTTTTCATGTCCATAACAACCTAATACAATGTTCGGAAATGAACACTTTATGTGCGCATAAGAACAGTTGTAACTCTTTAGAACATGCCTAGTATTCGATAAAATTTTGATTGTCAGTGCATTAAGAAAATGGCACGATTTTGAGGTAAGGAGATGCGAGGATACCCGATACAATGGACAAGAAAATAGAACGTAGCAGATTTAGTTGGAAGAGAATAGGAAGTCTCACAGCGATCATTTTTGTAGCTACTACGTTAATTGTTCTTCTTGTGCGCTCTGGTCAAATCAATAAGACCATTGAGTACAAAAAAGCAAAAATATCGGTGGTAGAATATGGAGATTTTCAGGAAATCATTCTGGTAAATGGTTCGGCTGAGTCTGGATCTACCGTACTGGTAGATGCCAATGAGGGAGGTGTGGTAAAGCGCATCGAGAAAGAAGAAGGCGCCATGGTTAAAGCCGGCGACGTTCTGATTACGCTAACTAATGAGTCTGTTATGCTCGACTTTATGCAACGTGAAACGCACCTGGTCGAGCAAATCAATAACTTACGAAATACACGTATAAACCTGCATCAAAACCAACGACATACAGAAGATCAACTGATTGATTTTGGAAATCGTTTGGACCTGGCACGTCAACAATTTAAAATGGACGCTGCACTCTTTGGAGATAAGGTGATTCCAGAACAACAGTTTTTCGAATCAAAAACCAATTACGATTATTTGCAGCTAAAGGTAGATACCGAGAAAAAGCGTTTGGCAGAAGACCTTCATTATCAGCTGCAGCAGATCAATCGCATCGATGCTTCGATTAAAATGATGGAACGTAACCTTAGCATTATTAAGAAAAAACTGGAGAACTTAAGTATTACGGCACCCAAAAGCGGGCAATTAAACTCATTTAACCTTGAACTTGGGCAGTCGCTGACCCGCAATCAAACCATTGGAAGAATCGATGACCCCGACAACTATATTATTCAAGCAAATATCGATCAGCACTACCTTCCCAGAATATCGGAAGGCCAGCCGGCCTTTATTAAATCGGGGAACCTGCGTTACACCATGACGGTTAATAAGGTGTTCCCGACCATTACCCAGGGCCAATTCCGTATTGACTTAGCGTTTAAAGACGATTCGCTTCCAGGTAATTTGAGAAGAGGCCAAACCTTTCAGGTGTTCATTGAGGGAGGTGCGCTAAAGCAATCGGTGATGATTCCTCGGGGATCGTTCTACCAATCCAGTGGAGGACAGTTTGTATATGTACTGGATACCACCTCGGGAGTAGCGGCCAAACGGACCGTACAACTGGGTGCACAAAACCCTGATTATTATGAAGTTAAAAGTGGGCTTACTGTAGGCGAATATGTAATCACATCGAGTTACGATGCGTATAAAACACACGAAGAAATTAATGTTAAATAGCAACGAAAAGAAATGATAGTACTGAAGGAACTCAGCAAGATATACCGAACAACCGATGTTGAAACAACGGCGCTCAATAAGGTAAGTTTCGAGATCAAAGAAGGCGAATTTGTATCCATAATGGGTACCTCAGGATGCGGCAAATCTACACTACTCAATATTTTGGGGATGCTGGATAGTCCAACCAGCGGATCTTACACGTTTAACGGTGAAGAAATCGCTGGTAAATCGGAAAGCCAGCGCGCGGTGTTACGCAAGAACAACATTGGGTTTGTTTTTCAGAACTTTAACCTGATCGACGAACTTACGGTACAAGAAAACGTTGAGTTGCCACTGCATTACCTGGGTTTCAGCAAAACAGATCGCAAACAACGCGTACAGGAGGTACTTGAAAAGATTGGTATTGCACACCGGGCAAAACACTTTCCAAAACAACTTTCAGGTGGACAACAGCAACGGGTAGCCGTAAGCCGTGCCGTGGTTACCGCACCTAAACTCATCCTTGCCGACGAACCAACAGGGAACCTGGATTCACACTTTGGAAATGAAGTGCTTGACCTGCTCCGTGGTTTGAACGAACAAGGCACCACGGTGGTTATGGTTACCCATTCTAAGGAAGACGCATCCTATTCACAGCGCATCATAGAACTATATGATGGTCAACTGTTAAGCGAAAATTTCCTGGCCTCTAACCCACTATAGACCGATCATGTTTCTCAACAATCTAAAAATTGCCGTACGTAACCTGATTCAAAACAAGGCATATGCTTTTATTAGCATCCTTGGATTGGCCATTGGAATTTCCGGTAGCACGCTTATTACCCTGTATATCGAAGATGAGCTTTCTTACGATAGCCATCATGAACACAAAGAACGCATCTATCGGCTTACGACCATTTCTGATTTCAATGGTAAAATGGACGTAGGTGTTACCAATTATGCTTCTGGACCAACGCTCAAGAACGATTATCCAGAGGTTGTTGAATTTGTTCGGTTTTATGGTGGACGGGGCGAGGTAGAACTTTCCTACGAAGACCGAAAATTTAAAGAAACCAGTATTTGGATAACCGATAGTTCGGTTTTTAAGGTGTTTACCTACGATTTTATAGTGGGCGAACCAGAAGCAGCACTTACAGCCCCCAATTCGGTGGTTTTAACCCAACGATTGGCAGATAAGTTATTTCCAGATGGAGATTTTCTGGGTAAGTCTGTCAAGATGAACAACTCGAATCTCAATGTGACCGGTGTTATTAAAAACCCACCAAAAAACAGTGAGATACCCGTAAATGCATTTGTTTCCATTACCACAATGCCGCAGGGTTTTCATGCCACATTTAATCAGGATTGGTTTAGAATTTCTTTTTTCACCTACCTCCTATTTGACCAACCCGTTGATAAAGCGGCATTTGAATTAAAACTAGTCGATTTCGAGAAGAAATATGTCCAGCCCTGGGCAGAAACCAACAACCTTACCGCCAGTCACGAGTATTTTATTACACCACTGAAAGATGTGCATTTCGATAACGGACATGAATACGATTTGCCCAAAGGCAATATGTCCGACATCTACATCTTCTCGGCACTGGCGATTTTCCTCTTGATTATTGCAGCAATCAACTTTGTTAATCTTACCCTGGCACAACAAACCCGAAGGGCAAAAGAAGTTGGTGTGCGCAAAACCCTGGGTTCCTCGCGCAAAGCGTTAATCGGTCAATATCTCTCGGAGTCGCTTGTAATAACGTTTATTGCAATGTTAATTGGCCTTGCGCTAACCGAGTTGTTCATTGGACAATTCAATTCCATTAGTGGTAAAGCGGTGCAATCGATTGATATTTTTAGTCCGTACATTCTATTAACGGAAATTGGCATTCTCATCTTCATCGGATTACTCGGTGGTGCCTATCCAGCCCTGGTACTATCATCGTTTAAACCCGTTGAAGTACTCAAGGGAGGGTTTTCAGGAAATCACAGCGGGAGCTCATTCCGCAAAGCACTTATACTCTTTCAATTTATCTTCTCCATATTCATGATTTCCGGCACATTGCTTATTGGAGACCAAATGAAATTCATGCGATCCATTGATCTCGGCTTTGACCGAAGTCATCTCATCTCGGTTGACCTGCCTGCAGATACGGCCATGCGACGGATGCTGATCCCCTGGGTTCAGGAATTGGAAAACGATAGTCGAATTGAGGCAAAATCCACTTCAACCTTACCAATCAACGGCGGTGGTGAATTGATGTTTCGCATCGAACAACAAGGGGAAATGGTTGAACGTGCGGTAAAAATGCTCTTTGTAGACGACCAGTTTATTGATGTACTTGGGCTGGACGTATTACA
>DIYD01000265.1 GCA_002428905.1 Bacteroidetes bacterium UBA6063
GTAGAGATGGGCCCTGGTACAATCACTTCGATTCCAGGAAACGTAATCACATGTACTTCAGGTACATTGGTAAGTAAGAAAGACGGTTCAGGTAACTACTCTACAAACGAGAGTGGGCTTGATGCACTTATCGCACCATGCGGGGCAAACAGCATTACCTTTGAATTTACACAGTGGTTAATGCGAGCGGGCGTAAACCTAAAAGTCTATGATGGTCAGGATGCTTCGGGTACACCACTGCATCCGGCAAACGGTTTTACAGACAAGGTCGCACCCGGTGGCCCACTCGTGGCAAACTCTGGGGCAATGTATTTCTTATGGTCTTCAGGCGCTCAATCCGATAAAGGTTTCTTTGGTCACTGGAAATCTACAGTTGGAACTCAAAAACCACCGGTTGCGGACTTCAGGGCCGCAGATACGATGTACAACCTGGTGTTTAACCGCTTTGAGAATACGTCGGAGCATGCGAAGGGAGAAGTCTTTTATACCTGGACCATCGATGGAACCACCGAGGGCAATTCGAAGAATCTGGATATGACGTTCTACAGTCAAAAGACGTACAAGGTGTGTATGACGATAGAAACCTGTGCTGGTAAAGACACAAAATGTAAGAATGTTGTAGTGGCTCCAATTACTTCACCAGCTGAGTTAGACTTTACAGCGGATGAGCGCCGTCCTAAAGCAGGAGACGAGGTCGGGTTCACAGCGACATCAGATAAAGCAAATGCTTTTAAATGGACGTTCTATCCCGATAACGGTGTGAAATTTCATGAAGGCACCAGTACATCATCGCAAAATCCGGTTGTTTCATTTGAGCACCCTGGTAAATACACGGTATCGTTGAAAGGCTGGAATAGCTTGACTCCAACAGATTCAGCGACATCCGAAACAAAGGTGATTAAAGCGCAATACGTCATTGTGATTGATTATTGTACACCGACTATTGGCATCGCTTCAAGCGAAGACGTTGCGATAAACCGATTGCTGTTGGAAAACAACGATGATGTGCGAAGAGCACTAATCGATAATGAATCTGGTGAATCGGAATACACAGATTATACCGAACAAATTGATCCGGCGGTCCTCACGTTTGGTGGGAAATACCACGTTGCAATTACGCGAAATACAACAGCAAACAAAGCACAGCGTAATGTGTGGGTGGATTGGAACATTGACGGAGACTTTGACGACGCGAACGAACTGGTTATTCAGGAGCCCGTAGGTCAGGGCGAAACTCTAATCGACTCATTCACTGTACCCGACCTTGAAAACTCCTTTGAAGGCATTACACGTATGCGAATTGGTATTACGTATAAAAACGATGCAAATATGGCCTGTGGAGCTTCCAGTGGTGTTAAAAGGGCAAATCGAATAGGAGAGTTTGAAGACTATGCAATTCGTTTAGAAAACGACAATACACGCCCCATCATCGTGATGAACGATAACGATACGTTGTATGTTGAAGTGGGTAGCGTATATAACGATCCCGGTGCACGAGCCTACGACCCAACGGAGGGCGATATTACCTTCCGGTTAAAAGCCAATACTAGTGACGTAAAACCCAATTCACCCGGTATCTATTATGTGACCTATTGTGTACAGGATGCATCAGGTAACGAGCCGGAAGAAGGATGCGCAATACGAACAGTATACGTGGTAGTGGATCAAACAGCACCGGAATTGAAGCTAACAGGTGCAAACCCGTTGTACCTCGACGTTATTGCGGATAAGTTCCACGATCCGGGGGCAGTTGCATTTGACAGTACAGATGGAAATCTAACTACAGCCATACAACGTACTGGAGAAGTAAACACGTTTAAAATCGGAACATATGTTCTTACATATACGGTGCAGGATGCACAAGGCAACGTGGCGACAATAACGCGTGATGTGATCGTTCGCGATCGGGTTCATCCAACAATCACCAACGACGAAATCAAAATTATTCCGCCTGGAATCAATGTAGTAGAAGTTCAATTGCACTCTGTATTCGTAGATCGCACAGTGTTCGCTGATAACTACAACAATGGGACCTTCGGCCCTATGTTCGACTTTACCATTTCACCAGCGAATGCTCAGGGTGAAGCAGATGTGGATACCAGAAGAAAAGGTACTACAGTGGTTACGTATAAAGTATG
The DNA here is from genome assembly GCA_002428905.1 of Bacteroidetes bacterium UBA6063. Taxonomy (GTDB): domain Bacteria; phylum Bacteroidota; class Bacteroidia; order NS11-12g; family UBA9320; genus UBA987. The sequence goes on from DIYD01000265.1 coordinate 2,139, forward strand.
GGAAGAGTCTGGAAATGAAACCGAACTGGTTATCCATTATGTGGTGGAGGATTATATCGCTCCGATAATTAATCTAAATACACCGGATACGGTTTACCACCTGGTAAATCTACCCTATACGCCGGTTCGAGCAAGTGTAACCGATAACCATTATGATGAGACGCAGGTTTCGCTATCGTTGCAATCGGATGTTAATCCGTTCAAGCTAGGCATGTATCGCGATGTCTACATGGCGACGGATGCCTCAGGCAATCAGTCTGTTAAGCCTCGTTATGTTCGTGTAATCGACAATGAAAAACCGAAGATCAAAGGCAAATTTGGTCCAATTGTTCAGCTCGGTTTGTATTCGAAGGTTCGTTTGAGTCAATATTTGATACTTACAGACAATTATGACGCACCCGATACCTTGTTGAAGAATATGGTAGTTACACATAACGACGTGAATTTTTACGAGGAAGGGCTATATGCCGCAGTTTTTGAAACCGCAGATAATTCTGGGAATGTGTCGGAACCGTATACACTATTGGTTCAGGTTAGCCGCGAATTTGATGGCCCATCAAATGTGGAGGATGTAACATCGAAAAACCTGCTAAACGTTTACCCGAACCCTTCATTAGGTCGGTTCCAAATCACACTTGATTTGCCAATCAACGAAAGTGTACACCTTGCAGTCTATGATGTGCTTGGAAACAAAGTCACAGACATTGTGAACGGAGAGCTACGTAAAACTGAATATGCCGTTGATATAGCCGGCGTTGCGGCAGGTATGTATTACATACGTTTGAACGCACGAAATAATATCGTCAATCATAAGATTATTATCCAATAGTCAATACAAATAGATGTGAAGAGGGGGCCTGCCAAGCCCCCTTTTTTTTATTTTTGAAAATAATCCAAAAAAAATTGCAACCTTTTTGAAACTTGGTGTCTATCAACTAAATGAGCAGTCATTTTGAGCAGTGATGAAGAACTTGTAAAACTGTGTATCAGGAAAGATCGGGAAGCTCAAAAAATGCTCTTTGAGAAGTACGCTTCTAAAATGATGGGCATATGTCTACGATATACCGCTAATGCTGACGACGCCAAAGACGTGTTACAAGACGGCTTTGTGAAGGTTTTTATGCAATTGGAAAGCTTTGAGTTCAAAAGCAGTTTAGCAACATGGATGTCTCGGATATTTACCAATTTGTCCATCAATAAGGTGACCAGAGGTATTGCAAAATATACCCATGTTGATATTGACGATCAATCTGACCTGGCTTACGAAGACGCTTCTCAAGATATGTCACAGTGGTACGGTTTAACACCACAACAGGTATTGGCGGAGGTGAATAAACTTCCAGAGATTTACCGATTGGTATTAAACATGTATGCTGTAGATGGGTACTCACATCAGCAAATTGCAGACCAGCTGAATATCTCAGTTGGATCTTCAAAAAGCCGATTGTCGAGAGCCCGCGTACTGTTAAAAGAACAGATAAAAGGCAACAAATAATTGGAAAAGGACAATAACATATTTGATGATCTACTGAAAAGTCAGCTTGCTGACCTTTCAGGCGATGTGTCCATGAACGATTGGGATGCCATTGCTTCCAGGCTTGATGCCATGGAGGAAAAGAAAAGACGTGTTGTTCCAATGTGGTGGATTTGGTCTACCGGCATTGTGTTGACAGCATTGGTAGTTGGTTGGTTTGCATTTAACAACAACAATGAGAAGGTTACAACACTAGATAATCCTACTCAAGTCGAAAATGAAGTAGTGCAAGCGCCAGTTACCCCAGAAAACGATAGCGAGATTAAAAATAAATATATACCTACTGAAGTTCTGACTCCTGCAGAGGCAAATCAACCAAACCAGCCTGAAATTACACCATCACGAAAAAACACTCCGCAGCCTGCTGTGAATACAGTTGGTGCTGCAAATACAGGAAGTAGTACTCCAGATTTCGCAGGTACGATTGACAAAGCGGATAATCTGACACAAAGCGATGATCAGGGGAATATGTCTGTTGCAACCACCAATGGTGAAAACGTGGAAGACAAAACAGACAAACCAACAACGGTTCTTAACGAATTACCTCAAACGATTGAGGTT
>DIYD01000109.1 GCA_002428905.1 Bacteroidetes bacterium UBA6063
TCATTTCAACACCATTCGCACGCAATCGCTCCTCTACTTCTGTAAAACCTCTTCGTAGCACATAATACGCTGGGGCGGTGACAAGCTTTGTAGGTTTCATCACTCCCCAATACGGAATCTTCGCAGAATAGGGTTTATCCCGATCGTAGTAGAGGCGATTTGCTCCAGACACCTCACTCGGTTTGTAACTAGCGGTATACCCGTCAAAAACCATTGCACTTACACCTGCCGAGTCCAATGCCCAGTCCAACGGAAACTCCGTAGTATTCTTATGCGCTAAACGCGTTCGGTCAATCTCATCTCTCACCCTGTGGGTATGTAATAACTTCACCCCAGATCTCAAAAAACTCAGCGTGGCTTCCACCCGTTGTTGATAAGGTTTGAGCATATGCGTTTCTGTGATATACCCCGGAATGCCACGTAGTGCGAGGAAACCCGTTGAGTATCTTGGTTGATCATAAAAAGTAGCATAACCATTTTCGGGAGACTCTCCATGCACATTTACATAAGGCGCCATACCAAAACCAGCTTCACCCATTTCTTTCTCCATAAATGGCGTCCACTCTTTCCTTAACTTATCCGTGAGCGTCCCTCCCATTTTGTCTTCCTGCGTGCTTAAATAGGTCATCACGTATGGGTAATCCGCACCATTACTTACGTGCGTTTCGATATACAAATCGGGGTCAATGTCGTTAATCAACGTGGCGAAGGTTAAGGCGTTTCTGGAGTCGCACTTAATAAAATCACGATTGAGGTCTAGATTCTGCGCATTCCCCCGAAAACCATATTCTTCTGGTCCGTTTTGATTGGCACGACTATAGGAATTGCGGTTGAGCGCTCCTCCGATATTATAAAACGGGATAATGATGATCGAAGTTTTCGACAAGAGCGACTTGTACGCTTTATTCTCCATTAAATCATGGGCCAGCAACATGGAAGCATCTACCCCATCCGGTTCTCCAGGATGGATGGCATTATTGATCAACAACAGTTGCTTCTGCCCTGACTTATATGCATCAATTGGTCTCGGTCGTTCTCCATCAATCACAACCAGATGAAGCGGCTTACCCGCATCCGTAGTGCCATACTTATGCATCGCAATCTCCGGATAATAATCCGCCATCTCCTGCCAAAACCGAATACCCTCTTCATACGTTGGGGTGGTGTTCTTAGATTCAGACAAGGTATAAGGAGGTACAGGTGCTTCACCTTTTTCAGTGGTGGAACAACCTACCAATACACTTGCTGTAATCAATGCGTATACCGACTTTCTCATTCTACGAAAATAATAGTTGTAATAGCATACTTGGGTAACTTACATTTGCCTCATGCGAGTAGAAGGGAATTTGCGAAAAATGGCAACGCAGCTAGAGGATGTGGTTCATTACGGGTTGCGCTTGTATGATGTTCTGGAGGCAAGTGATCCTATCCCACTAAATGAAGCAGTTGGCAAACCAATCCGCATCGAGTTTCAACATGAAATACATTGCGTTGTAACAGGCAAAAAAATCAAAAAGGCCTTTGGTGAGGGTATGAGTTATGACGCATTTATGAACTCGCCTCAGGCATCTCCGAGTATTATACGGCCAGAACTAAGTCGTATTCACGAAGGTATTGCCCTCCGTGACTTTGAATGGGAGATGAAAAACCACATGACACCACATACCGTTTATCTCGCGCAAACCGCGGGAGTAAAAGTTGGTGTAACTCGAAATACGCAGATACCCACACGTTGGATGGATCAAGGCGCGGTTAAGGCCATCCGACTTGCAGAGACACCTTACCGTCAGGCTGCAGGCCTGATCGAAGTTGCACTGAAAGATCACATCTCGGATAAAACCAGCTGGCAAAAAATGCTCAAAGGCGAATTGGAAGATCGAGACATGTTAGAGCTAAAGTCAGAAATGAAGGAACTCGTTCCGGCGAACCTTCAACAATTCCTTTCTTCAAACGATGCGCTGGTTGAACTGAATTATCCTGTTTTGGCTAATCCACCGAAGGTGAAAAGCATCAAACTTGACAAAGTGCCTGAGATTGAGAAGAAGCTCATGGGCATCAAAGGTCAGTACCTCATTTTTGATGATGGAACTGTTATGAATGTTCGATCGCACAGTGGGTATAGGGTGTCGGTAGATTTTTAGATGTTTGGATATCGAGACGTTAAGACAGTAGAATGTTGACTGCTGATGGTTGCGTGTTGACGATTGGCTGATGGCATTATCCAATATTGCAGAACATGAAGACCAGTTATCAAAAAAGCCGACTCAAAATCAGCCGATTACAAATTAATCTGCCCATTATCCTATTTTCTCATTTACGTATTGCGTGGCAATCGTATTGACGGTTATGAATTATTGTGAACCGTTCGTCTATCTTAGACGGCCAAACCTCGTTTCGAAAAAATTTTCAGTTGCCATACAACGTTTTTATTTTACGTCGCCCCTTTGAAGTATATGATGGCAAATACAGTATCGGCACAAATGGCGGTTTCTGAAGCACAGTCACCAGAACATACATTGATAACACGATGTCTTGATGGTGAACGTGCAGCACAGAAAGAGCTATACCAAAAGTATTCCAAAGCCATGTATACTTTGGCATACCGAATCACCAACAATCACGACCTTGCACATGATGTTCTACAAGATGCGTTCCTGGCCGTATTCAACGATTTGAAATCGTTTCAATCGAAAAGTACACTGGGAGCCTGGATCAAAACCATTGTTGTTCGCACTGCAGTTCGACAACAAAAGTTTGAGTCCAGATTTGAACGTTTTGAAGAACATCACGACCACGGAATTCCATACGAGCAGTTTGCTTCTGCTCAACTGGAAAAAGCAATTCACAACCTTCCGGAGGGTTATCGAACCGTATTTACACTGGTTGAAATTGAAGGCTACAAACATCAGGAAATAGCTGAAATGCTGAACATTTCAGAAGGCACCAGCCGAAGCCAACTGTATCACGCCAAAAAATTATTACGCAAACAATTGAAAGGGGAGCACAATGCATAATCAAGATACACCAAAAGGCTTAGAGAATCTGAGCACATATGAGCCAAAGCCAGCGCTTTGGGACAACATCGAGGCACAACTCGATAAGAAAGAAGATAAAAAGATAATCTACTGGAGATGGGTTCGCGGCATCGCAGCGAGCATCGCACTCGTTATGGTTATTCAATTCTTTATCACCAAAAACGATGACCTTACACAGTTAAACAAAGAGCGTTTGGCCGAGGTGGCATCTGAATCGGGCTATGGCCTTTCAGTCGAAAAACAACCCGACGAAGAGCCAGCACCTCAAGCTGTAGGCCTGGACACATCAACCGGTTTTACACAAGTTGTCGAATCAGGGGATCGAACGGAAAGTAACACGACGATTACAGCTAGCGCAGACAGCGTTGTAATCCTCAACAATCATGCATTTGGTTATACCACCGATGCAACTAAACAACAATCTGCGACCTGGACAGACGCAAATCAGACTACAATCTACGGAAATTACAAACCGACACTCGCACCCAGCTATTCTTCTGAACCCGGAGGCGCAAAATTCAACATAATCACAGAAGGTGATCAAATCGATTTTACGCTGAACGCGAATGATGCGGCATTTGCAACCAGTCAGGGTTATGTAAACCAGAGCCATATAAATCAGGGTACAACATCATATACCTGGAATGTCCAAACCACTGCTGCTACTGCGGATGCCAAGAGTAATGGAAGCGGTAAGGTCTACACGGTTGAAAATGCAAACACGTATGAGGTCATAGGTTACGACAGTGACGATGATTATATTTCATCTTATGAAGATATTGAAGCAGACTATGATGGCATCGATGAAGCACCGATCGACTGGGAGTTTGGTGATGCAAATAACCGTGCGGATAAAAAAGCCATTAGCTCACCGGGGGCATACAACGTTTCTATAGAGCCATTCAATACCGAATCGTATTATCCGCTCATAGAAAACGAGTATGAAAACCCGTTAGAAGAACCACTGTCAACCTTTGGCATCGACGTGGATAATGCGAGCTACTCGGTTATGCGGACCAAACTACGTTCAAATCGCATCGTACCTAAAGATGCGGTGCGCGTGGAGGAATTCGTAAACTATTTCGATTACAACTATCCGCAACCTACGACCAACAGACCGTTCTCAGTAAATATGGAAAACGCGGATTGTCCCTGGAACAAAAATCACCAATTGGTGCGTATTGGATTAAAAGGTAAAGACATCGATTACACCCACATGCAGAACAGCAACCTTGTTTTCTTGATTGATGTAAGTGGGTCTATGTCTTCCGAAAACAAGCTTTCGTTGGTTAAGAAATCGTTGAAACTTCTAGTGGATCAAATGGGACGAAACGATCGCATAGCTATTGTAACCTATGCCGGTGCAGCAGGCCTGGCACTGCCTTCGACCCGATGCGATGAAAAAGACTTAATCAAAAAGAAAATTGACAGACTGGATGCTGGTGGCTCAACAGCTGGTGGACAAGGCATAAAACTAGCGTATAAGGTTGCCTACGAGAACTTAATCGCCGACGGTAACAACCGTGTGATCATGTGTACGGATGGTGATTTCAATGTAGGTGCCAGTAGCGACAAAGCCATGAAGGAGTTGATTATTGAGAACAGAAACAAAGGTATTTTCATTACTGCTTGTGGTTTTGGGATGGGTAACTACCAGGATTCGAAAATGGAAACGATCGCTGACAACGGAAATGGTAACTATTTCTACATTGACACTTACCGCGAATCTGAAAAAGTATTCAAACGAGACCTGCGCGCTACCTTATTTACCATCGCCAAGGACGTTAAGATTCAGGTTGAGTTTAATCCAAAACACGTGAAAGCCTACCGCCTTATCGGATACGAAAACCGTAAAATGCCTCCGCAGGACTTTAACGACGACACCAAAGACGGTGGAGAATTGGGAGCCGGGCACACGGTTACCGCATTGTATGAAATCATACCCGCTTCGAGCAACGAAGAAATTCCGGGCCGAATCGAGCTGAAATATCAAAAACCAACCACCACAAGCACTTCAGAATTTGGCGACGAATTGTTAACGGTTAAACTTAGGTACAAAAAGCCAAACGGCAACGTCAGCACATTATACGAAACCACACAGGCAGCCGGAACCAAGCCATTCTACAATGCAAGTGAAGACTTCCGATTTGCTGCTGGCGTCGCTTTGTTTGGACAACAATTACGCCAAAGTAAGTTTATTGATTTAACCAACTTTGACCTGGCCAGGCAAATCACTACACGGGCAAAGGGCAATGATCCAAACGGTGACCGACAAGAATTAATCGACCTGATCCATCAGGCGTCAAATACATATCGAATTTATACAGAGCATTAAAA
>DIYD01000044.1 GCA_002428905.1 Bacteroidetes bacterium UBA6063
GACTACAGTATGGATGCTGACTTCACGGCTTCCAAAGAAGTCGTTCGCAAAGTGGCCAAAACAGTTCTGGAAAAGAAATTACCCTTGGATACGTTATTAAATGTAAACATTCCGATGTTGCCGCCATCTGAACTTAAGGGAATAAAAGTCTGCCGACAGGCAAAAGCCAAATGGGTAGAAGAATTTGACCAGCGAGACGATCCATACAACCGCAAGTACTTCTGGTTAACCGGAAAGTTCGTCAGTCTAGACCAGGGGGAAGATACAGATGAATGGGCATTGAAAAATGGGTACGCATCGGTTGTTCCGGTTCAATTTGACCTGACAGCCCACCACGCCATCGGAATAATAAATAGTTGGGATTTGAATGACTAGATTTAACAACGTATACTGGGGCATCGCTTTGGGTATATTAACGCCTTTACTTGTTATTATAGCTATTTACATCGGTGTTGGCGCCGAATTGGAATTAACCAATCCGGACCGTTTGCGGTTTAATCTAAAATTCTTGAGTCCATTTATGCGTTTAAGCCTCATTGCCAACATGTTATACTTTATACCATATACAAAGGCACGAAAGAACCAACTCCTCAAAGGTCTTCTCATTTCGACCTTCCTCTACGGTATTGTTATCGTTATTGTACACTTTCTGTGAAGTATTTTTTTATCGCTGGAGAACCTTCAGGAGATACGCATGCGTCACATGTGATCCGTGAACTGCATTCGCTGGATGCACAGGCGGAAATTCGTGGTATGGGCGGTGACAAGATGCGTGCTGCAGGTATGCAGTTGGATGTACATTTCAGCGATTATAGCTTTATGGGCTTTATCGAGGTTGTTAAGAACCTCCGCAAGGTGAGATCTTTGCTTCGCCTGGTAAAAGAAACCATCAAAGCGTTCAAACCCGATAAGGTCGTTTTCGTTGATTACGGTGGGTTTAATCTAAAGATGGCGAAATTTTGTAAGTCCATTGACGTTGAAACCCACTTCTATATCTTACCGAAGGTATGGGCGTGGAACGAGAAGCGTGTAAAGAAGATCAAAGCCTACGTCGATTTTGCCTATTGTATTTTTCCTTTTGAAGAAGACTACTTCAGGAATCACGGCGTTAATGCGTTCTATGTTGGTAATCCTGTAGCAGAGCAAATAGACAACTACCTGGGGCAAGCTTCCAAAATACCAATTGAATCGAGTACGGTTGCACTTTTACCTGGAAGTCGGAAACAGGAAATCAAACATATTTGGCCTGAAATGCTGGCATTTGCCCGCTCTCAACCGAATTATCGGTTTAAATTGGCCGCATACGACGCTGAGCTCTTTGAGAATTTTGATTTACCCGATAATGTAAAGGTATCGGAAGAAAGCACATACGACACATTACGTGCTTGCAATGCGGCTATCGTCACATCTGGCACAGCAACATTAGAAACGGCACTTTTAAACGTTCCTCAAGTGGTGTGTTACAAGGGCAATGAGTTGTCCGTCTCTCTGGCAAAGCGGTTGGTTAAAATAAAGTTCATCTCACCCGTGAACCTTATACTCGACAAACTCGTGATAAAGGAACTGATTCAAAGTGAGTTGAATACCCTAAATTTGGCCGACGAAGTATTGCGGTTGTTTACCTTTGAGTACGGAGATCGTATTAAAGAGGAATACGCACAACTGAGAACGGTACTTGGCAGTGACAAATCCAGTGCCCGCACAGCGGAATTAATATATACAGCATCATATGAGAATTAAATTAGGTTTAGTGTTTGTTGGTTTACTGAGTTTAATGGTTGCTTGTAAGGCGACTAAGGTAAGTGTAGATACATCGGAAGATAAAGGTAGTAATGCGAAAGCTAAAGGGCCGTTTACGCTTAATGTAATTTATGGTGAACAATACTGTGGCGGAGCGCAGCCAACCGATGGTATTATCGAGGACATTTCGCGCCCTAAGCCATTCCTAAACGGTAAAATCTATATTGCTGAAGAGGGACCGAATCAGGAAGTCATTGACGAAAAAGAGGTACAACTGGACAAAGAAGCAAATGTCAAGCTTAATCTGGATTCCGGAAGGTATTTTATCTCCTTAATTCCATTGACACCGGAACCCATGGACTCTTCCTTGTCTCCGGCTGAAATGGACAAGATAAAATGCAACAATCAATGGCGAAAGGTTACAGGACGCAGTTTCGTTCTTGGGGGACAGAATCCTTCATACCAGATTGCTTTATTGAAGGAATGTAACCCTTGTGAGGAGCCCAAACCGTAGGGGTCTGTTAGATACTTAAATTTTTAGACTTTTAGGTTTTTAGATGTTTAGGCGTATGACTGGACATTAGAGGGCTAGCGATAGTCGATAATCAAGGGGCGTTTTGGATATTGGTTACTCCAATGACAAGCGTTAACGATGACGTTATACACGCCGACCTTTCTTCGATTCAGAATAATGAAATTTTCGTCTTCCCATGGATTGATTCTACGGCTTTCAAAACTCCCATTAATGTTCAGCCTATCACCATAAAACGGGCTTCTTCTCGATGTTATATCCACAAAGTCTACCGAGGTTACGGTTCCTCGAGAAGGAATAAAGAACCGAACTGTATCAAGGCAATTTGCCTTTCGGTCAATTACAATGGTATCTCCGGAATTCAATTGCTGATGTGAGACAATATAGGTATTGTACCAATACCGAATAAAACCATGGGGCGTATTGGGATGGTTCGACTTAAATATGAATCCGGTATAGTGCTCAAAAGACTTCTTGCTCGGATTTATCTCAAGCCTAAACTTCAATGGATCAGACGAAGTGAGAATAAATGTGTCCGTTAATAAAACTCGCGCGTTGTTTCGGTATACAGTCACTTCACCCGGTATTCCAGTAAGTTGAAACAGGGTCACTGGGTATGGTGCGTCCGTTGCAATCTCTACGGAATCTATGTAAAGAGAGTCTGCACAGTTAAAAACAAGACTGTGATCTCTGGTAAAAATAACTCTGGAGGCGTCTGTAACCGGTTTACGAGAGATACACCCCATCAACGAAGTAAGGAGTACGATTGCGGTGTATACCAGAATTGATCGGTTCATGTACTAAGCTAGTAACGCATCGACCAAGGAATTGTTATGATCAGGGTGGAGGTGGATAACAGGGATTGCACGAGAAGTGCAGGTTGACTGTCATCGTCGTATCGCCTGTAATGCTCCAGCTTGCAAGCTTGCGCTGATTCCAATCTATCAGACATTTTTCGCGTTTCGTAGTACGATCGTTGATTTGTAGTTGATCAACCAGTCGGACAGACCATTGACCTTCGGCGAGATCTTTTACAAATGTACTGTCTCCAGGGTTGATAAAGCTATCTACACATACCTCATTGGCATTAAACAGGTACAATTTACGATCCTTAATTGGTCGTGGTGTGCGAAGTTCTCGAATTAAGAAATCAGCCGGGGCCGCACCCCCGCAGTACGATTTCGTTTGTGTGAATGTGATTTCAGCTTCATACATATGCGTTGTGCACTTCTGTGCCGTGCATACCAAAAATAGAGTTGTTAGGAGAAGTACGGTTCTCATGACATTATAGATTTCCTCTGCGCGCTTGTTCGCGTTCTATCGATTCAAATAAGGCCTTAAAATTACCTTTACCAAATGACTGTGCGCCACAACGTTGAATGATTTCATAAAACAATGTAGGGCGATCTTCTACCGGCTTGGTGAAGATCTGAAGGAGATATCCTTCGTCATCCCGATCAACGAGAATGTTAAGTTTCTTCAATTCTTCTACGTCCTCTTCAATTGCTCCTACCCGATCAATTAGATCTTCGTAGTAGTTATCTGGCACATATAAGAATTCAATTCCTCTTCGCCGTAGTTCTCCTACCGTATGGATAATGTCATCCGTCGCTACCGCAATGTGTTGTACACCCGCGCCTTTATAAAACTCGATATATTCTTCAATCTGAGACTTCTTCTTGCCGTCTGCAGGTTCATTTATTGGGAATTTCACATATCCATTACCGTTACTCACCACTTTAGACATAAGAGCTGAATACTCGGTTGAAATATCTTCATCATCGAAGGTAAGAAGCAATTTAAAGCCCAATACGTCTTCATAGAACTTCACCCAATCGTTCATCTTTCCCAGTTCCACATTGCCCACACAGTGGTCCACATGCTTCAATCCTACAGGTACAGATTCTATTTTGTGCGACGGTTTTTCAAACCCGGGTAAGAAAGGCCCGTTGTAATTGCTACGCTCCACAAACTTGTGAATGGTTTCACCGTATGTGTGAATTGCTGAGATTATTACATGACCGTTTTCGTCTTCCATTCGTGTTGGTTCCATAAATGGCCTTGCACCGCGCTTAACGGCTTCATTGTACGAATGTGTGGCATCGTCAACCCACAGACTTAAGAACTTCACTCCATCGCCATGGGTACGTACGTGATTTGATATTTCCGAATCCGGATCCATAGCCGTAGTTAAGATTAAGGTTACCTTACCTTGTTTCAATACGTATGAAGCACGATCTCGAACGCCAGTTTCGGGTCCGGCGTAAGCGATTAACTCATATCCCCATGCTGCCTGGTAATAGTACGCAGATTGCTTTGCGTTACCAACATAGAATTCGATGTGGTCTGTTCCATTTAATGGTAAGAAGTCAACTTCCTGTTGTAATGTATCGAATGATTCTCGTTTCATTTACTTAGTCCTTTACGTGTGCAAATATCCAAAAATCGGGTGTAATTCCCTATAAACGCAGCCTATAAACCTCGGGATTGAGCATAAAAAAACCCCGACGTTATATGCCGGGGTCTTCCTTATTGATATATTAATTTTCTATTTATTCCGCAGTTTCTGCTGAATCCTCTGCAGGGCTTTCTGCAGGTGCTTCAGTTGCCTCTGTAGTTTCTACTACTTCTGCTACCGGAGCAGCTTCAGTAGCCTTCTTCTTACCTCTACGTGTACGCTTAGATTTCGTAGACTTAGACGATTTAGATTCTTTTTGATCAAGCATCAATTCGTTAAAGTCAACCAACTCCATCATGCACATTTCAGCATTATCCCCTTTACGTGTTCCTGTCTTAAGAATACGTGTATATCCACCTGGGCGGTCACCTACTTTGTCTGCAATTACACCAAACAATTCCTTTACAGACTCTTTGTCTTGCAGGTAGCTAAATACAACACGACGAGAATGTGTTGAATCTTCTTTAGCTTTAGTGATAATTGGCTCGACATATACGCGTAAAGCTTTCGCTTTAGCCGTGGTAGTAAAAATTCTCTTGTGAAGGATTAGTGAAGAAGCCATGTTCGACAACATTGCTTCTCTGTGTCCTTTTTTACGACCA
>DIYD01000126.1:0-11226 GCA_002428905.1 Bacteroidetes bacterium UBA6063
TTCGAACCGCTTCCACCCCACTCGATTTTCAATTTCTGCTCGCTTCCGATCCAGTAGCTCTAGTGTCGCATTTTGTAGTTCAGGACTTCGAGTAAATATTGCTTCGTTAAAAAGAAGTATGCTTTCAAGAAATGAACTGCCATCGTGGTCGTCTTTCTCCGAAATATCTGTATCCATGCGTTCCAAAACCATGGGCATCAAATATTCCGATCCAATATCTTGAATCAAAAGCGTTATGATTTGGTGAATTTGAAGGTCTTTTAGTTTTATCTTTCGATAGCTGTAGCATCTTTCAACCAAAGGTGAAGGATACTCCTTTAAATCCGTCCAGAAATCATTTTCAAGTTCTTGTATTGACTTTTCTTTAGACACCATTTTAACTCGGGCACGTCACCGTGCCTGGTATAATTAGAATGCGTTGGCGGTTGGTTGCACTATTACTGAAACTTATAAAGAATCAGGAGCGTACATTGAACCAAACGTTTGACTAAGCATCGATATACCCTATTTCCAAAAACTTATTGTAAGCACTTTTTGTCAATTCATTTATTCCGGTTAGCTGCTCATCAGTTATGTCCTTTTTAAAATTGAAACACGATTTGCCTTGCATTCGTTTCTTTAAACTATTTGGAAGCTCGTCCAGGAGTTCTGGGTTGGTGTAAACAGGAAAAAGATGGTATGCCACATAGCTTTTTCTGATTTGAACGGCTCCAAAAAACATTTCTTTACCTTTAACCTCCTTGTTGGTGTTTAAGTAATAATTATTTGGCGAATCTGTTTTTACTTCTAAACCTTTACCTACAGCAGATAGTACTTTTTTCAGCTTTTCAAAGCTGTCTTTTTCTTCCATGAACTTACTTCTACGTTTTCCATTATCCCGACAAATATAAAATCAATATTACCTCGAATTATTCGCGGTGTAAAAAACCAGCAGAATAAGGATTACCCACCTACCTATACGGGGTCTGTGTAGGCCAGCATCCATAAAGTATTCATTCCTAAGGAATAGACAATGAACGTAGGACTATTATGATAGTTATTGAACCAGCCATTCCAGGCTGAACCTGATCTATAACACGCGTGGTAATCTTTCACTCCCTGGTACCTCTGAATAAGCGTATCCAACAACTCCTGCGCTATGGTCTCCGCTACTTCCTGTGTGCCCGTGTAAAGAGAACCCCGCGACCTACCCTGGAGCAACAACTCGGTTAAATCTTCCAGTAACTCAGAGCGCTTAACCTTATCCAGGTTTGGATCTGATTTTCGAGTAAAAGGCGAAACCGCCAATCCATCTTCATCGAGCCTGGTAAACGTTTTAAGCACCGTTTTCGAATGAAAAAATCGCTTGGTGAAGTCAACAATCGGGAGTTCGCCACGCCGTATGTAATAGCCCATGTGGCTGTTATCACTGAACCGAAACCCTTTGAAATATACGTACCCCGGTAAATAAGTCTTCAAAAGATCAACATATTCCGAGCTACACGCTACTGCTTCGAATGTAGATTCGCGCCACATTCGCCTGAAAGTTCCCTCGTCGAAATGATATTTCCATAGCTCATTCACAATCGTAGGTCAAATTTACTTGTTCTTGAATTGATTCGGCCTATAGGCAATCATTAAGACTAGCTGTTGAACGATTTTAGTCAGACAGCACGACAAGTTTCCTGAATGTCAGACTCATCCGCCCCTTTGTGCTAAATCTCAAAATCGTGCAACTGTGCCAGGAAAACGAATGAAACTCCAAACATTGTAAACCGATCTATGATACTGGAATTCAGAAAAATACCTACTTTGCCCCGCACAAATTAATGAAACATCGCACAAGCACGAAATGAAACAGAAGTTTACAATCGAGGGATCATATACAATTAACGGGAAAGAAGAGAAGCATTTTGAGGAGGCGTTTGAAATTGAATACGATGTAAATCCAGAAACGGAAGAAAGAAACAATAAACTACTAAAGTTGCTTAACCACCCCTGGAGATTAATAAAAGAGGGCGGTAAACTTGGTGTAAATGGTGTGAAACGATTTTCTACCGTATTGTTTCTTTTCGGTGGTGCGAACACAATCCTATTCATTTATAGTCTCAGTCGCTTGTTTGCTTCCGAGTTTGAATTTTCCAAGTTACTTATGGTCTTGCTTGTTCTGATTGTTGGCCTGGGGATTACCCTATTTTCAGCGTACCGAACGTATCAATATGTATTGATTGACACATTGCGTGTTATTTACGAAAACCTTTCGTCGTTTTTCCAGAAGGTTAGTGAGTCGGTCATTGACAAAGTGGAAGACAAGTTTAAGGGCAAAGTAGATTTAACAGATAACCAGTTGACCAAAGCCATGGACTTTGGTAAAATGGTTAATACCAAATACCGCAGAACACCGAAATTCTTACGAAGGAGCATCGTTATGGTGTTAAACAAAATTCCATTTGTTGGTATGTTGCTCGATGTGAAGGACGACATCGCTCAGGGGAATAAAGTACAGGCAAGCGCAAAGCTCTACAACAAAATGGATGGTTTTATCTCGAATACCATTTTTGGAAGCAACAATACACGCTGGGTGTGGTGGCTTCTTCCGTTAAACATCATTGGAATGGTTATCTTCATTCGAATGAAGATTGGGTGATGTCCGATACTAAGGCTGAGAGTTTTAGATCACCAGACCTTAGACCAGGAACTGTACATATAGCCTTAACGACTGTGAAGTTTACTCCACAAAAAATGCAGGAAACCTTCTAACTCAGTTCCCTGACTGTTATCGAAATACGCATACTGTATTTCAAACTCCTCGATCCAAACGGATTCAAAGTAACCATGGCACAAGTTCCCCATCAGGTTTTCCTGATGCCTAGAGGGAAATTGATCTATATCGACGAGGTGAATTTCAACATCACTTAATTGGTGGCGGTCCAGTACGCTTAAGACCTGTCTACCGTGCATATGGGACTGCCCGCTCCATTGCGCATGTACACACAATAACCCTTTTCGTATCGATGTAAGATCAAATCGCTGAATATCAGGAATGATATGTACCCGATTTAAGGTTTCGGCACCAAGATTATTAAACAGCACATTATTCAGGGTTAGCATCAATATTAGGTATGTGTATCTACAGGATTCTGGGGTTCTCTATCGTCTTTTTGGTATTCTCTTGAAAGACCGTGTTTTTGTTCTTAACAAGTCTCCATCCACGGATAACAGATATAACTCCTCTTTGATTTTTCCTCCCCAGTACGGGTATCGCAAGGTAAGCACGGAGTCTCCTAACCTACTCCATTTCCCACGGTAATTGGTATACGTAATTGGAGATGTGGCGCACCAACTACCATTCTGTCTTACAACCAAAACACCACCACGCCTAAAAATCAGACCGGGTTTACTTTTGACCAATCCTTCCGACCTGATATATGAAGTAATTTGATCACCATAGCGGCCTTCATTGTTCTGAAACACCCAGGCACCTCGCAATCCTTGATTGGTGTCGTTCTGCTGGAACGCCGTTACTAGTAGACTGAAGACCAATACGGCCCCAATTACCCAAATCTTCATGAATCCTATAACGGAAATGCCCGTTCTTGTAGTGTGTCAAATACTATTTCATGCAGACCACAGTTGAAGGATCGATCGCTTTGTATTTCGTCTCTCTTTTAATGGGTGTAGACATGGGAAACGCGCGTCTAAAATGAGGTCTGAAACGAGTTATTCATCCACAAGTCGACCATCAATAATAAAACTATGGTGGAGCCTAAAAATCTAAATGTCTGGTGATCTTGTTTATTTAACATTATAATACGACCTTTGCACCCGCTCTGGAATGGAGACCCAGGGCTTGTAATAGTTAAATATTATGGCAGTAAAATTAAGATTATTGAGAAAAGGGCGTAAGAAAAAGCCTTTTTACTACATTGTGGCGGCGGATGCACGTGCTCCAAGGGATGGTAGATTTATTGAACGCGTTGGTTCGTATAACCCGAACACAAACCCGGCAACAATTGACCTTGACCTTGATCGCTCTGTGCAATGGTTGCAAAACGGAGCTCAACCAACAGATACGGTTCGAGCTATTTTGAGTTACAAAGGTGCGATGTACAAAAACCACCTGTTAAAAGGTGCAGCTAAGGGTGCATTTGCAGAAGAAGAAGTTGACGCTAAATTCGAAGCGTGGCTTGCAGAAAAAGAAGGTCGTATTCAAGAGAAACGCGATCGTCTTGCAGATGCCAGAGCAGCGGAAGCAAAAGAAATCTTCGAGCGTGAATCTAAGGTTAGAGCGGAAAGAGAAAAAGCTATTCTTGCTAAGAACTCTCCACTTGCCGAAGAAGTTGAAAACACAGAGGGTGCAGAAGAAACTGTTGAAGAAGCAGCAGCTGAAGCAACTGAAAATGTAGAAGCAACAGCAGAAGCTACGGAAGCTCCAGCGGCAGAAGAAACGCCAGCTGAAGAGCCAGCGACGGAAGAAGCATCAGCAACAGAGGAAGCTGAAAAAACAGAAGAGTAATTTCAAATGAAATTCTCGCCCGGCCCATTGTCCAAGGTAGGTAGAATTACCAGAACCCACGGATATGAAGGCAATGTGAGAATAGATTTTGAAGATTCATACAACTTTGATCAAAAGGAACCGTTGTTCTTGATGTTTCATCAAAAACCGGTTCCTTTTTTTATTACCGCATTTTCCGGCTCAAACCCGTTTGTGGTAACACTTTACACCGTAGACAATCTAGAAAAAGCCCAGCAACTGCTTGGTAAAGACGTTTTTGCCTCAAATCCTGGCGAGCAAGACGAAGATGAACTGACATGGATCGGTTTTCAACTCGTTGACACACAGATTGGTGAAATTGGCACCATTGAAAACATCATCGAAAACACGGCTCAAGATATTATTGTAACCACGCACAAGGGCCAGGAGTGCCTCATTCCGTTTGTGAAAGACTTTATTGATTCGGTGGACGAAGACAACCAAACACTTTACTTAAACCTTCCTCAAGGACTTCTCGATCTGGAGGCCTAAATTTGCACGAAACATTAATCGGTGAGTCAATTACTTTACTACCTGATAATCAAACCCTTATCCTATCTTCCGCATAGTGTCTTATATCGGATATCGGATGTGATCTATGTGCTTATGTACTACGGCTTTGGCTATCGAAAAAAAGTGGTGTTCCAAAACCTGCGAAATTCCTTTCCAGATAAATCAGAACAAGAGATTAAACACATTGCACGTAAATTCTATCGCCATCTCAACGATCTCATCATTGAAGGTGTTAAAAATTTTAGCATTTCGGAGAAGTCGGCCTGCAAACGTATGAAGGTTTTAAACCCGGAATTACTGAATGCCTTCGCCGATAAAAATCAAAGCGTTATCCTGGTAGGTGGACACTACAATAACTGGGAGTTGCTGGCAATTGCACTTGACTCACAAGTTAAACACCAAACGGTTGGTTTATTCACCAAGCTTACCAATGCCTTTTTCAACAAAGTTGTCTTATCCAGCCGAAGCAAATATGGAATTCAAATGATTCCGACGAAGCAAGCATCACGCTTCTTTACAGAGGACAGCTCCAACAATACCGCTACGCTATTCGGTGCGGACCAAAGTCCGACGTACAGCAAAAATGTGATATGGACGACCTTCCTGAATCAGGAGACCGCTGTGGCGTTCGGTACGGAACGATATGCAAAACAGTACGACTATCCTGTGATTTATGGAAAAATCGAAAAGGTAAAACGCGGACATTACACCTTTGAAATGGAAGTCATTACAGACCAGCCAAACAGCCTGGATTATGGTGCCATATCAATTGAACATACCCAACGCCTTGAGAAACAAATATTGAGAGAGCCAGCCTATTGGCTTTGGACACACAAGCGCTGGAAGCGCAAGCGAAAACCCGAAGAAGAAGTATTGTAACCAACTTCAACGCACAACTGCACATTGAAGTTGGTCATTGAACCAACGCTCACTCCGCCCCGCCTCGGTCCTTATCTCCGAGCACTATATCTCAATGGAAACCTGATTTCGAATTAAGTCGTCAAAGGTCTCCCGCTTTCGAATCAAATGCGCTTTGCCCTTATGTATTAATACTTCAGCCGGACGATAACGAGAATTGTAGTTCGAACTCATACTCATAGCGTAAGCACCCGCATTGTGCATGGCAAGAATATCACCTTCGCGTACTTCATTCAATTGTCGATCGTAACCTAGAGTATCTGTCTCACAGATATAACCAACCACGGAGTATATACGTTTAGTCCCGTTTGGGTTGCTCAAATTCGTAATCTGGTGGTATGCATCGTACAATTTGGGGCGTAAGAGGTGGTTCTGACCACTATCCACACCTACAAATACGGTAGACGTGGTTTGCTTAATTACATTTGCACGTACCAGGAAGTAACCGGACTCGCTTACCAAAAACTTACCAGGTTCGAACCACAATTGCAGCGCACGCCCGTAGTCTTCGCAAAACGTTTGAAAACGCTCCGTAATTCGTTTCCCCAACGCCTCAATGTCGGTGGTCACATCTCCCTGGCGGTACCCAACCTTGAAGCCTGAACCGAAATCCATAAACTCAAGATCTTTAAATTCTCGGGCTGCATTGAACAACAGGTCGGCACCTATGATAAACACCTCAGGGTCAAGAATATCTGAACCCGTGTGCATATGTAAACCATTAACCTTTATATCATAATTCTTTACTACACGCAGTACATGAGGTACTTGATGAATGGAGATTCCAAACTTGGAATCGATATGACCTACTGAGATGTGTGAATGACCGCCAGCCATAATGTGCGGGTTGAGTCGTATACACACAGGTACACTAGAACCATATGCATCTCCGAACTGCTCTAAGATCGAAATATTGTCGATGTTGATCTGAACACCAATTTCAACAGCCTTTTTGATTTCATCAATCGAAACACCGTTCGGGGTGTATAAGATTTCATGTGGTTCATAGCCGGCTTCCAGACCAAGTTTTACTTCCTGGATGGAAACTGTATCGAGGCCACAACCCTCACTTCGCAACAGCTTTAAGATATTAATGTTCGTTAACGCCTTACAAGCATATTTAATCTTGAGATCGACATCCTTAAACGCACCTGTCAACCGTTTGTATTGTTTCACAATCTTGTCTGCATCATAGACATAAACCGGTGAACCATACTCGTTTGCAACGTCAAGCAAATCAACCCCTTGGATTTGATAACTTGTTTCTTTTAACTCCATTAATGTATTTATTTAACTAATTATTCTTTCTTCATCCGGTTTTCTCCGCATGAATCTTTTCTTAATAAAAAAGCCTTCTTGCACTGGCAAAAAGGCTTTGTAACTCTTTTATTGCCAAACAGTTAAGGTAAGCTCTTCTTGAACTCCTTATATCTGTCTTCAAACTTCTCGCCTACTTTACCTCCCTTATCTTCCCAGTACGATTTGATGTCTTCAATGCGGTTATCCGGATTTGGGTGCGTACTTAAAAACTCGGGAAGTCCGCCCTGTCCGTCTAGTTTCTCAAAGAAACCAGCTGCACCTCGTGCATCGTATTGGGTAGGATATAAATAGTCAACCGATCGCATATCTGCTTCAGACTCATTGCCTCTGCTGTACGAAAGATTTAACATGCCTTTGGCAACATTGGCAACCGCACCAGAATCGTTACCAAACATAACGGCAAACAATACATCGGTACCATATTGCTTGGTGAGTGCTTCTGTTGAATGACGCTCGTCTGCATGCGCAATTTCATGGCCCATAACACCAGCTAGTTCATCCTCTGAATCCAAAAACTTAATTAGTCCGGTGTATACATAGATGTATCCACCCGGTGTACAGAATGCATTCAAGACAGAATCGTTCTGGATAATTCGCATTTGCCATACAAATTCGTCTTTGTACTGCACCTTGCCTGTGTTCAATAATGTGTCCGTAATGCGATGCAAATGGGCATAAGCATCCGGGTAACTGGCACTATCAAGAATTGGGAAGTTCACCGAATCGTTTTCGATTTCGGCCGAGACCTGTGCACCAAAGTCCTTATCATCCTGCAATGAGAATAAATTGACACCGCGCTTGTTACCCTCGTCGTCTGTGCATCCATGCATGAATGCGAAACAGGTAATCAACAATGCTATGCCAGTAATTCTAATTCTCATTTGCTTTAAAAAGTCCACAAATGTAAGCGAAGTTCATTAAAACGGGTATCCTACGGCAATATTCCATACCGGACGATTGAAAAACCACTTGCTATCAAAGAAATTTCGGATCACCGCACGTTCGTTTAGCTCGAAGTTTGGATCCCAAACGGGTATGCCTAAGTCGGCTCGCAGCAACAAAAACTCCATGTCTAACCGTAAACCAAGCCCCGTATTGATTGCGAATTCATTTAAGAAACGATCCGCCTTGAACTCGCCGTTCGGAAACAGCGTATCTGCCTTTAGGTTCCATACATTACCCGCATCCATAAACAATGCCCCATCCAGGCCTACCGCTGCTTCAACGATATTGAAACGATATTCTACGTTACCGAGCAAGCCTAATTCTCCGGTACGTGTAAGTTGAAGATTGTTCTCGGCAGAAAAAGAGCCTGGTCCAACCGTACGGAGTCGCCAGCCTCTTAAGTAATTGGAACCACCACTGGCAAATCGTCTTTCGTAAGGTATAACCGATTGATCTCCAATAGGTACACCAATACCAGCAAATCCGCGGATCACCAGTTCGTTTCGATTACTCAAGTGAATGTGGTAACGTAAATCTGCATCGGTACGGACAAAGGTTGAGTGTTGTACACCAAAACGGTCCCCATTATTCGTGAGTAAGGGCAGCCAAACCCCAGCCACTTCCAAAAAATTGGAATGTATCACCCAATACCTTCTATCATCTTCCTTTCTATTGGTGAAATATCCACCCAACTGTTGACTGGTAATGAGGTTATTCGTAAATATTCGATTTAAACTTTCAACGTAGCTACTCGACACATTGTCGAATA
Organism: Bacteroidetes bacterium UBA6063; assembly: GCA_002428905.1. Lineage (GTDB taxonomy): Bacteria > Bacteroidota > Bacteroidia > NS11-12g > UBA9320 > UBA987. The sequence continues at coordinate 8,979 of DIYD01000126.1, forward strand.
AATTAGGCTTGTAACTCGCCTGGTTTAAACTAATGAGCAAAGGAGAATAGGACAATTCAAAATTGCGATCGCTGAACTTGTACGTATACGACAATGGAAACAGGTTTCTTTGATAAAACGGGTTGGTTTCATACAAATAACTTGCTGTAAAGTTCGTCTTTACCGAACTGATTTTCAAATCATTACCCTTCTTACGAAAGAACAATAGCTGTGGAATTTTCAACTCGGTGCTAAACTCTTGTATAAACGTACTGAACGCCGAATTACTGTCGCTGGTAAACTGCGTTTCCAACGCAGTGCGAATATTAAAATCCAGTTCTTCGCCGTTGTGAAAGACGTTCTTGTTCTTTAGCGAGATTTCATTGGCAATACCATAGTTTCTACTCGCCTGTGCATTGTTAAACCGCTGGTTTGTACTGATAAACTGCGGCTGCCAAACCAAATCGTATTTCAGGGATGGTCGCAGTAAGACCAACACATCAATACGCGAAGGATCTTCCTCATGCTCAACCATATTCACCGCCACGTTATTGAAGAGGTTAAGGCTCACCAAACGTTCATATGTCGTAGCCAGATTCTCCTGGCTGAAATAGGTGTTTTCTTTGAGTAAGATATTATTGGCAATTACAGCAGGAGAAATATCCATACCGTTCATCACAAAGGTGATATTGTGTCTGACATTCCTAACCGTATCATTGAAGATCGTTCCGGTTTGAAAGACCACAGTGACCTTTCCGATTTCTTGCTTTACGTGGCTGCTTGAATCCGGATCTTGAATGATCAAATCGACCCGTGCTTTGGTGCCCTTGCCTATCGTATCAATGACGTAGTCGATAAACGAGGGGTTGAAGTAAAAGAATCCATTATCGCGAAGCAGATTGCTTATTCGACTTCGCTCCTCCCCCATTTTATCAAAATCGATTGCCATTCCAGAGCGAATGACTGCGTCACTTTCATTGGCTTCAAGCAATCTTCGGATGGTATCTGAAGCGACCACATAGTTCAAACTATCAATGGTATATGCCGGACCTTCATCCACCCAATACCAAACCCGCTGTTTACGCAAGTTTAATGCCTTGGCAATCTTCGTTTGATTTACTTCGTAGGTAACATTATTATCGAAATACCCCTTTTTGATCAGGTAGCGTTCCATGTTTTCCGCTGAAGATCTGATCGCTGCAGAATCCACAAGCACCGGCGGTTCACCAATTTTGTCCAACCCCACCTGCTTGCCTAAATAGTTCACCCACATGTGGGCCTTAAAGAACAAAACACGTCTATTCGGATTGGAACGAACCTGATTGAGCAACTCCGATTCCGGAGCCGATTCTTGCATGCCTTTAACGCGGTTACGTTGCAACAGGTACTCATTTTCGGGCACCAACTTGGAATATTTACACGAAGTAAAAAAGAGACAAGAAACCAAAACGATAACTACCTTTGCAGGCGAAAGCGTCCGTCTAATTTGGTTACCAAAAGTCACATCAAGTTTGTTCAATCCCTGCACCGGAAGAAATATCGTCAAAAATACGGCCAATTTATGGTTGAGGGTGAAAAGTCGGTGTTAGAACTCGTCAACAGTTCGTTGAAAACAGTCGAAATATTTGCGCGTGAAGAATGGTTGAAAACACACAACTCGGAGTTGAACGGGATAACTTGTCATAGTGCATCGCAAGCCGATCTGGAACGTATGTCGTTTTTTAAGAGTCCTTCTCCCGTAATCGCTGTTGCAGAACAACGCACGATTGTTGAATCAGAGCCAACATCAAAATGGATCATTGCCCTTGACGGTATAAATGATCCGGGGAATCTAGGCACCATTATTCGTATAGCAGATTGGTATGGCATTGATCAGGTCTGGTGTTCGAACAACACCGTTGACGTATACAATCCTAAGGTAATCAGCAGCACCATGGGTTCATTTACACGAGTGACGGTGATTTACGATGAACTTCATGAACGATTGGCTCAACCTAACCAACGCCTGTTCTTCACCTTGATGGCTGGAGAATCCGTATCGAACATCTCATCTGAACCTGGAGGAATCATTGTAATTGGTAGTGAGGCAAATGGTATTTCCGATAAGGTACTGGCCTTACACCATGAAGCCATCACTATTCCCAGACTCGGCGAGGCCGAGAGCCTGAATGCGGGTGTGGCAACGGCCATTATTTGCGACAGACTGGTACGGGGCTAACGCAATTGTCTAATATAACAGTATACCAATTGTTCAATTGATTCATTGTTC
>DIYD01000126.1:11324-15145 GCA_002428905.1 Bacteroidetes bacterium UBA6063
TTCATTGTTCAATTGATTCATTGCCTAGTTGTTTATTCGTTTTTGCGCCAAGGTCTTTTAACCGCTGAACCCTGCCTATAATCGTATCTCCTTTCTTTACAGACTTTGTAAGTTTGTTGTATGCCTGGCCATAGGCTTCCTGCGCATCGTCTAACTTCTTACCTACAGTATTCAAGTCGTCCATAAACGCCACAAACTTATCGTATAACTTACCTCCTTCTCGCGCGATTTCCTGCGCATTTTGTTTTTGATTTTCCTGTTTCCAGATGTACGCAATGGTTCGTAAGGTTGCCAACAAGGTGGACGTAGAGACAAGAACTATGTTCTTTTCCATCGCTTTTTCGAACAAGTCCGGATCACTCTTGAGACCAAGCGTTAAAGCAGGCTCTATGGGTACAAACAGGATAACATAATCGGGCTGATTGATGTTGTACAGGCTTTGATAGTTTTTGCCGCTCAATACTTTTATGTGATCCGATAAACTTCGTTTATGCGCCTTAATCGCTGCGTCTTTCAGCGTTTGATCTTCCTGACCAACATACGACTCATAGGCCTTTAGCGACACCTTGGCGTCGAGCACCAGGTGTTTGTTATCAGGAAGCTTAATCACATAATCCAGCCGCTGTAAGTCACCCTGTTCGTTTCGTTGCGATTCCTGCGTAACATAGTGCACTCCTTCTTCCAACCCAGCGGCCAATAAGATGCGTTCGAGCTGCATTTCGCCCCAACTACCTTGAACCTGTGCATCGCCTTTCAGTGCTTTGGTTAACCGTATTGCTTCATCATTCATTTGAGCGTTGAGCTGCATCATCTGTTTGAGCGCCGTATTTAACTCCGCCCGATCCTTGATATCCTCCTTATGTGCCGTATCTACCTTGTGCTCAAACTCCTTAATACGTTCCTTCAATGGATTCAGAAGCTCGTTGAGCTTAGCTTCATTACTTGCAAGCATTCGTTTACCCTTATCGTCCAAAATCCGATTAGACAAGTCCTGAAATTGAAGTCGCATTAGCCGTTCACGCTCTTCTAAACCACTCTCCAGGTGGTTAAGGCGATCCTGCAAACGATCACGTTCTGCTTCGCGTTTGGTGAGTTCGAGTTGCACGCGTTTAAGAGACTCCTGGGTTTCTACCAACTGTGATTCACGTTCGTTGTACTCCATTCGGTCAACAAAATCGGTATGCACCTTAACCAGAGGTAATGTGGATTTTCTAAGGAATCGATAGACGACCAAACCACCAAGCACCGCACCACCTATAAATATGCCAATTACTACTAAATCCATTTTCGTTTCATAAATAACGGAATAATTTGGAATTATAATGCTCTGCAGAATATCAAATGCACATTTCAAGTAAGTTTAAGTTTAGGTTAAAGTCGAACGAGTTAACAGATACATATTGTCTTATCGAGTGCAAAAGAGACGGATGTGCATTGAGATACGCTATGATCCTTTTTAAAGCGTCAACTGTCATCAATCAACAGTCAGCAGTCAGTCCCAAACCTCTACATTGACACATTGCTACATTGATATATCAGTACATTGCTACATTTGCATTATGGACATCATTCATCAAATCATTCAGACGATCAAGGATGCAAAAAAGGAAATCTTTGATGCTTCCCATGGCCAATACCACAGCCTGGACCTTAAAGGTCTGAATCAACTGGTCACCAACGTTGATCTTACTACGGAGCAGTTTTTAGTTGAACGATTTAAAGAAATATTACCAAACAGTTCCTTTATTGCCGAAGAGAATACTGGTGAACAAACCGATGCTGAATTTCAATGGATTATAGATCCACTCGACGGTACGACAAACTTCGTACATCAGATACCTGCCTATTGCATTAGTGTGGCACTTCAACAGCACGGTGAAACCATTGCAGGCTTTGTGTACGAAATTAATCGCGAAGAAATGTTTCACGCCGATGCCACCGGTGCCTGGCTAAACGGTATTCCAATTCATGTTACCGATACACCTAAAATGGAAGACACTCTGATTGCTACTGGTTTTCCGTATTACGATTTTGAACACGTCTCTGCCTACTTAAAAGTGCTCGAATATCGCATGAAAAATACACGTGGTGTACGTCGTTTGGGAAGCGCTGCCGTAGATTTGGCCTATGTGGCCTGTGGTCGATTTGATGCCTTCTATGAAGTAGGGTTAAGTGCCTGGGATGTGGCTGCTGGAGCATACATTGTTCAACAAGCCGGTGGAAAGGTATCTGACTTCAACCAAGGAGATAATTTTATCTTTGGCGGAGAGATAATTGCAGGAAACCCTTTAATTACCAAGCAATTACAAGAAGTTGTAAAACAAGAATTTGAGAAATAAACTGTTCATAGCGTTGTTGCTCAGCGTTGTACTATTCTCCCTGGGAAGTACGATCAAACAAAAGGCAACAGGTCTGGAAAACTCAGATAAAAACAACACTTCGACCGAAGAGCACCCGTTTGTAAAAGTGGTCGATTTAGAGGTTCAACCTCATACGCTTTACAAGAATCTGGATTTTAACTTTACCTACACCAGCTTCATTTTTGAGGTTATTGAAGACGTCGATTTTATTGGCACCTATTACCAAACAGAATGGGGAAAACGGTATGCGTTGAATTCTATTCCTGTGGTGGATCAACCTGGACATGCCATCCGTTCGCCATTCATTATTCCAGACAAAGAACAGTCTGGTTTTACGTTCAATTCAGGAGAACTGAACGGCAAACTTCGGTTGTACTTACTCTATGCACCAACACTCGAACTCGATTTGGCCAAACGTCTGAATAAGACCAACGCTTATTGCGAAAAACCAAATGTAATTAGAGGCTCAGAGTGGAGAAAGGGATTGCCTGCGTCGAAAGGACAACGCCAGGTACATGACGTCCACCATTGCATCCTCCATCATGCCGCCGGTTCAAACACGAATACAAATTATCTGAATACGGTGCGGAATATTTACCTGCTGCATACGCAAACCAATGGTTGGGACGATATCGGCTACAACTTTGTTGTGGCACAAGATGGCACCATCTTCGAAGGGCGTGAACATCAGGGTTTGGACAGTACCGACAACATTAAAGGCGCACATTTTTGCGGCAAGAATACCAATACCATGGGCATCTGTCTACTTGGAAATTACATGACCACATCGCCAACGGTTGAAGCCTTAAATTCCATTGAGCATTTATTCACCTGGAAGTGTTACAAAGATGGTATTGACCCGTTGGGCAGTACAAGTCACCCCAGCAGTTCATCACCCAAATTGGCGAATATTGCCGGCCATCAGGATGGTTGCGCAACAGCTTGTCCTGGTGATTCACTGTATCGCCTCCTACCAGACATTAAGTGGCACGTCGATTCTATTTTGAAAACATGTTTACCGATCGGTACTCAATCTCCCCGGTTGGTTAACCAATCGATCCAATGGTACATTGACCAGGTTGACGGAGCTCTGCACCTGACCTTACCCCAGAAATATAGTTGGACAATGGGGCGAATAATCAATGGACAAGGGCAGACAATACGACTGCTACAACTTGCTAAAAATGAACACGTTAAGGTTGTACACAATCTGGTTCCCGGGTTCTACACCGTAGAGATTTATTCCGACACACAGGAATTGTTACGGTGTAAGGTGGTTTACGCAGAATAAATGGTTGGTGATCCGGTGTTATAACACAAAATATTTCATCTGTTTATACTTCATTTTGACTACCTTCGCAGCCCTTAAAATATGTGGGAAAAAATATCCGTATTTGTATTGCGAAACAGGCTTTTACTCATTGTAGTATTGGCTGTACTTACGGCCTTCATGGCGTACAA
>DIYD01000221.1:0-2523 GCA_002428905.1 Bacteroidetes bacterium UBA6063
TAATGCAAAGGTTATTATGGTGAATGGTGTGATGGATGAGTATGAACAAAACAGTGCAAACCACAGCTATTTTACTCCCCCGCCTAAATATCCGGCAGATTTGGAGTTTTTCTTAAGAACAAATCGTGAAGGATGGCAAACTACCTGGAATATAACCGATGGTTTTGGTAATGTACTTTACGAAGGTGCAGGACTACAAGAAAACACCTCGTATCTTGAAGATATATCGCTTCCCGTCGGGTGCTATACGCTTAATGTAAATGATTCTGCAGACAACGGTTTGTATTTTTGGGCCAATAATGAGGGGCGTGGTTTTTGCCAGTTACGCGACAAAAGCACAGGTCAAACCTTACAAAACTTTAATCCGGATTTTGGGAATAATATTCGCTTTGAATTCTCCGTAGGTGATACTGTCAAACAGCGTGATAGAGACATGGATCATCATTCCATACACGTGTTCCCCAACCCATCAACTGGATTATTTAATGCAGTGATTGACAACTATACAAATACGGAGATTACGATTGACGTATATGATGTGCTGGGTAAGAAACTCATCAATGCGCAACGCGCCAGGGTATTCTCAGATCGCTATTTGACCGAGATTGATTTGACTGGAGCGACCAATGGTGTTTACTTCTTGCACTTTAATACAACCGAGGGGGTAACGATTAGAAAAGTAGTTAAGCAGTAAATTCCTATTGATCTAAATCTATTCTGGGTAGTTATACCGTCGAATTTAGGCATCAAATCCGTGCTGAAGGTTATTGCCGGAGCATCGATTAGTCCTTAACCCGAATTAATCTAAAATGTGTTCGATAATCTCCCGTGCTGGTCCAGTAAATTCGGGGTTTGTGGTTGGGGTCAACAATATCTTCGGTTACAAACGAGCTGTATACTTTCTGGCCATTTTGTTTGAAACCGAACCGGCTGTTTTCATGAAGCCATACACCTTCACTTGTATTCGTGGTGCCATAAAACCCTATGGTGTCTATTACTGCCTGGCCTGTGTCTGGAATAGAAACCTCAAAATAGCTGTAGATGCTGAAGGTTGAATCTAACGGGTTAAGTTTAATGTAGCTGTGATTCTTGTTGCAGTTATGCGGGATTTTTTCAAAAAGAATGCTATCTGAATTAAAAAAGTTCACAAGTGTTGCAGGCGTCGAATCCGTTGGCTGATGAAAATACCCCCAATGGTAGCCAAAATAGCGATCAACCGGATGTTGTGCACGAATCGAAAGCGTGAAAACCAGAAGAGTAATACAGGTTAATATGCTCCGATGCATGTGTAAGGAACGGTTGAATGGTGTGGTCTAGTATCTGCCGAAAGCTCTGGAAAATGGAAGGTCGAGTTGGCTGGCTTGTCTCCTGGCCGGAGTTTTTCGTGGAGATTTGATCAGCTTAAGTTTAGATTTCAACTTCGACTTACCAGGATTGCTCCTTCTTCACTGTGTTTCGAGGGATAAACTTCTCCTCCTGTTTTATTTTGACAAATAAAAAATCCCAACCCCGGTAACTATCGGGGCGAACCTGGAGCATAACGTTCGATTAATCCTTGTACCATTTCTGGATAGTTGCGTAGATTTTTCTTGTATGTACTACTCTTCATTTTCTTAATGTGGGATTCGATTTTTCGTGCAATGGAACGATTTTGAACCTGAAAGGATAGATACATTTCCCAGGGGATTCCCTTACGCGTACTACTTTTATTTAGTTCTGTTGAATTATGATAACCTAATCGTTGGTTAAGGTTGTATGTTTCTCCAACATAGAACCTGTCTAGTTTCTTAGAATAAATAATGTATACAAAGTGCATGCAATGGTTATTGGTTGGTCAAAACTAAACACAAAAAAACCCGACCATTTGGCCGGGTTTGATCATCTGCGCCCCATCCAGGACTCGAACCTGGGACCTGCGGATTAACAGTCCGTCGCTCTAACCAACTGAGCTAATGAGGCGTCTGTTAAAAGTGGTGCAAAAATAAAGCTTTGAAGGAATCTGAAAATCTTTTTTTGAAAAATTTTTTAAGATTTTTTTTATGGCGTTTTTTGCAAAAAAAACGAAATGAGTTTACTGGTAATTGGAAGTGTAGCCTTTGATGCAATTGAAACCCCGTTTGGTAAAACCGATAAGATCATAGGAGGTGCTGCAACCTATATATCTATGGTGTCTTCATACCTAACTGAAGACGTAAATTTAGTCGCCGTAGTGGGCGAAGATTTCCCCCAGGAGCATATTAATTTACTCAATGATATGGGGGTGGATACCGAAGGCCTGCAACAGAAAATAGGCGAAAAGTCTTTCTTTTGGAGCGGTCGCTACCACAACGATATGAATAGCCGAGACACCCTGGTTACCGAGTTAAACGTACTGGAGCACTTCGACCCGATTATTCCAGACAATTATCAGAATACAGAATACCTTATGCTTGGTAATCTTGCGCCACAGGTACAGAAAACGGTAATCGATCGATTAGAAAACCGCCCGAAATTAATTGCCATGGATACCATGAATTTCTGGAT
>DIYD01000221.1:2588-3184 GCA_002428905.1 Bacteroidetes bacterium UBA6063
GATACCATGAATTTCTGGATGGATATTGCTTTAGAGCCATTGAAGGAGACGATAGCTGAGATTGATGTATTGATCATCAACGACGAAGAAGCACGTCAATTGAGTGGGGAATACAGCCTGGTAAAAGCAAGTAAAAAGATCATGGCTATGGGGCCCAAATACCTGATTATCAAAAAAGGGGAGCACGGCGCCTTATTGTTCCATGGGAACAATGTATTCTCGGCACCTGCTTTGCCTTTAGAAGAAGTATTCGATCCAACAGGTGCGGGTGACTCGTTCGCAGGTGGTTTCATTTCTTACCTTGCAAATACAGATGACACATCGTTCGAAAACATGAAACGTGCAGTAATCTATGGTTCGGCAATGGCATCTTTCTGTGTTGAAAAATTCGGAACAGAACGTCTGGTTGGATTATCGCAAGAAGATATCCGTAGCCGTGTAAAAGCGTTTATAAATTTGGCTTCCGTAGATATTAGTCTACCTTCATAGCCTAAACCAGTATCATGACTAACCAATGGAAAATCAAATCCGAAATTGATCGAGTCGAACTCGAGCAGTTGTCGGACAGGCTCGGCGTGAGCTCTTTTTACACCAAT
>DIYD01000099.1:0-3253 GCA_002428905.1 Bacteroidetes bacterium UBA6063
TGAGCAATTCCGTTTAACGGAAGGTGACGAGTTGGGGAAGATGCTTGAAGGGCATAACGAAGCTATCCTGGCTCAACTCCCTAAAATAGAAGCGCTGGAAGCCGAGCGCAAAGCACTGGTCAAAGAGCGATTGCTCAATGGTCTTGAAGACCTCAATAAAGAAGGCAAAACAGATGCCAACCGGTTTGAACAGGAAATGATTTACTACCTTGAAAAACTGGACATCGCTGAAGAGAAAAATCGCCTTGTAGCGCATTGCCAGCTCTTCGCCAAAGAATTAAAGAAAGAAGCCAACGGCAAAAAGCTTGGTTTTATCGGACAAGAAATGGGGAGAGAAATCAACACACTAGGTTCCAAAGCGGGCTTCGCCCCTATTCAGGAGCTTGTTATTGCGATGAAGGAAGAGTTGGAGAAGATTAAAGAACAAGCCTTAAACGTACTCTAGATGAACAAGCTAATTATCTTTTCGGCACCGTCGGGCTCAGGAAAAACCACAGTAGTTAAACATCTGTTGGAAACCAATACCAATCTGGCGTTTTCCATCTCGGCAACTACGCGTAAAAAGCGTCCAAACGAAGTGCACGGAAAAGACTATTACTTCTTGAGTCAGGACGAATTTGAAGCAAAGCTTGCGAACCACGAGTTTTTGGAACACGAAGAAGTTTACGACGGGTTGTATTACGGCACCCTAAAATCGGAAGTGGACCGAATCTGGAGTAAAGACAAGGCTGTAATATTTGATGTTGATGTTGTTGGCGGATTAAACATTAAGAAAATCTACGGCAAACAGGCATTGGCTGTATTTCTGCGTCCTCCAAGTGTAGACGAGTTGATGGAGCGATTGAAGAACCGTGAAACAGAGGTTGAACACGAACTGGCCCAACGAATCGGCAAGGCCAACGAAGAATTAAAATACGAGAATCAGTTTGACATTGTACTGATTAATAATATCTTAGCACACACACTTAAAGAAACGGAGAGCATTGTCAATTACTTTTTGACATATTAAAACTATGAGAGTAGGACTATTTTTTGGATCGTTTAACCCTATCCATCAGGGGCATTTGATTTTAAGTCAATTCATTTTAGACCAAATTAAACTGGATGAAATATGGTTTGTGGTTTCTCCACAAAACCCGTTGAAGTCGTCGGTAGACCTGTTTGACGAAAAAGACCGATTGGAAATGGTGCGTTTAGCCATTAAAGATCAGCCGAAGTTTAAAGCTAGCGACATCGAATTTGATATGCCTCGCCCTTCGTACACATACGACACCCTTGTAGCTCTTGGCAAAAAACATCCCGATTATGAATTTGCACTCATTCTCGGTTCTGACAACCTGCAACACTTCGACAAGTGGAAAGAACATGAGCAGATTTTGTTGGATTACGACCTGATCGTTTACAACCGAGAAAACAATCCGGGAGGCGATTTTGCAAAAAATCAAAAGGTACGTTTGCTCAAAGGGCCTATGCTCAACATTTCATCTACTCAAATACGCAGCTATATGCGTCTTGGTCGTGGTATCAAGTTTATGGTGCCTAAAGAGGTGGAAGAATACCTGCGCAAGCTGACAGCTTAAGCTAATTTTCCAGACTATCGCGTACAAAGTACGCCTGGATTGAATCGGTATTTACATACCAGAACGAAGTGCTATCGGCCTTCTTTATGACGAACTTCTCAACTGTAGGCTCAAACCACAAAAAAGAGCGTTTATGAAAATCCAGAATTAAGGTGTCGTTCGTTAATTCCCACGTACCTTTATACTTATATGGGTATTTCCGTTCAAAGAATTTATCGGTAACGAGGAACTTCCCGTTATTGTAAATATGCAATCTGATGTTATTTGGTTTTAACGCCATGAAATCGTAATCGCCAACAATTGGATGTCTACGCGATTTACAGGAGGCAGTCATTATTACCGCCATAATTGACAACATCAGAAACTTTTTCATTACACGTTGTAAATTACCTCTTTTATCGTAAATGCCGATGAGGCATGGCTCTAAAGACACATGTCGACAGGCATATTGTCATATGAACACTTAGCAGGACGATTGCGACATATCGTTTTAAAACTTAACGTCTGTCTAGTGTCATTAAGCCGTATATTTGGTTACCGTTTTGTTCGAAAAAAATAGCAATAGTAACCCGTTGAAAGAGGTCTGGAAGCCAGAGATTCTGAATTTAGTCGACCGGGATAACGAAGAACGTTATCACCACCTGATTAAAACCAACACTCAAATGCAAGTACTTGATGAAATTGAAGGTCAGCTTGCCGAATTGATAAAATTAAGACACCCCTCTAGAAAGCTGTCACAGACTGAGATTCACAACCTGATCTCGGACCATCTCGAAGGTGAAGACCTGTGGCAATATGGCAACTGGGTCTATTACCCGTGGTTAAATCAACTGGTTCACGTGCTTCCTGAAGAAGAGTTTGTCGAAGTTCGAACAAATCGAAATCAATATAAAATCACGCCGGAAGAAGAAACGGTTTTGGCAACTAAAAAGATCGGTATAGTTGGTCTGTCCGTAGGCAAAGCAATCGCCACAACCATTGCCATGGAGCGCATCTGCGGTACTATGGTTTTGGCTGACTTTGATGAGATTGAACTGTCGAACCTCAATCGAATTCAAACTGGCATTCAGAACTTTGGGTTAAAAAAGACTGTTGTTGTAGCCCGTGAGATTGCCGAAATAGACCCGTATCTGAACGTAGAATGCTTACACGACGGTTTGTCGGATGCATCCATGGATTTATTCTTCAAGGGCTATGGAAAGCTTGATATTTGCATCGAAGTTTGCGATGGTCTATCCACCAAGATAAAAGCTCGTCAACGAGCACGAGAACTGGGCATAGCCGTGGTGATGAACTCGAGCGACAATGGGTCTACCGACATTGAACGTTTCGATCTTGATCCAAACCTTCCCATCTTACATGGTCTTGTAGATCACCTGGATCTGGATCAGGTCGACCAGGCCAAGACCAACGAAGAAAAAATTCCGTACCTACTCCCCATGCTTGGTTTGGAAACTTCTTCAGAACGGCTGAAAGCTTCCATGATGGAAATTGAGCAAACAATTACCACCTGGCCTCAATTGGCTTCAGGCGTTGCCCTGGGTGGAGGTATTTGCACCGATGTGTGCAGAAGAATCTTACTCGGCATGTTCACTTCTTCAGGGCGCTACATCGTCGATCTTGAACAAGCCATAAATGACGACATCACCGACTTAATTGAGCTGCAACGCACT
>DIYD01000099.1:3343-3650 GCA_002428905.1 Bacteroidetes bacterium UBA6063
CAGAAGCCTTAGAACAATTTAATCTGTCCATCGACGAAGCAGGTCTACATACATTCAATACTGTTTCAGATGTTTATCTCGATCTGGATAAGGAACAACTTGAAGCATTGGTATCGGCTGCGATTCTGGCTCCCTCAGGCGGAAATGTCCAGCCATGGAAATGGGTGTATCGAGACAAATGCCTGCTGCTTTTTAGCGATGATGAACGCGGCAAGTCTGTTCTGAACCATAAGAATTCTGCTACCAAACTTACCCTTGGTGCGGCAAGTGAAAACTTAATTCTTAAAGCACACGAAATGGGCCTGGA
>DIYD01000239.1 GCA_002428905.1 Bacteroidetes bacterium UBA6063
TGTAACTGATTGGTTACAAATATATACGTAACCATTCGTTTACGCAAATAGATCCAATATTTTAAAGGATGTGTTGCGGGAAGCAACGATATCGAACAAACTATGCCTTGATATAGTCGTGCTAAATCAACACTCTCGGTCCTACTTCATCCAAAATCTCCCTGAATTCGGGCGGTCCACTGAAATTCTCATCCATAAAGCCACGCAATTCGTCCAATGTTTCATTCGAAATCAACTCGATGAGTTCGTCCACAGATTCACCTCGAATCATATAGGGGAATTCGTCGCGAATCATCCATCCACCAATACATAGCCCAATGATTTGATACTCCCCTCCTTCTGACGGTCGCTGGCCATCCAACACACAATGCTCCAGTTGTACATGTATATCTTCCACCTCGGCAAACCGCTTTCGTCTTTCCGTTGGGTCCATACGCTGACCGAAATGACGTTGTAATGCTGCTTTTGATTGTTCAGAAATGCGTTTTTCCATCTCCGTCTTACAACTCAGGCACATAGCATACTCAAATATGGTGGATGTTTCTTTTCGGCCTTTGTAGGTCTTAAAGGCTTTTTCAATGAAGTAAGGTTTACCGCTATTCACCAAATCAACGTCACACAACATACAGCGTTTAAACGTACTTTCTGTCAGGTCTGACCAGAATAATTTTGGGATGGGTTCTACACTTGATGGGTGTTCGTTTTCATCGTCTGCCATAAAACGAATGTACTGAAAAATCCATTTAACGCACTTCAAATCAGTGCATTCATTTACATCTCTTAGTCAATAATGGGGAGAATCATCCGAACACTGGTTCCAGCTTCGTTGGTGTCTTTCTGCGTAGATATAGACAGCTCTGCAAATCGCCCTTGTTTTAACAACAACGCAATACGCTCCCGTATTATTGACAAGCCAAGTGATTGGTTGTTCCTTAGAATACGATGATCGGAATAGCCGACACCATTGTCCCGAACAGTTATACAAACGGTGTTCTCCATTTCACCTGGTTGTATGGTAACCTGAATGAGGTTGTTTGTTGCAGATTCATCCACAAATGCATGTTTTATCGCATTCTCGCACACCGGCTGAATCATGGCAGGTGGAATAGAAACACCATCTTCTGCCAGACTATCGGCCATATCCACTTTAAAATCGAAAAGATCGTTCTTTCGGTTCTTCTCGATCTCAAGATACGTGGTTATGAAGTCCAGTTCGTCTTCTACACGAACCGACTCAGAACGGGCATTTACCAGCATAGTTCGCATAAGTTTTGCAAACTCCTGTATCATTTGCTTCGACCGCTTTAAGTCTTTTTGCAAAACAGAATGTTGGACCGAATTCAGGGCATTAAAAATAAAATGGGGGTTCATTTGGCTTTGCAGAGCCATTAACTTGGTTCGAACCATGTCCAACTCCAGGCCTTGAAACCTATTGGTTTGTTCAAGTGCCTGTAGCTCACTTCGCTGTTTCTGCTGCTCCAGTTCTTTGATTCTAAAACCCAATGCAAACGACAGTAATACGGTTTCTAAACAAGCACCAATGGACATCGAGTATTGAGCGAAAAAGGAATAATTAAGCACGCCGGCATTGGTTAAACTAAAGAAAATAGCCCCAATTAAGAAGGGCGTCCACGCCCACAAGATGAATCGAGCTCTACGAACGCCATTCCGATACAGATGAATGGTTGAGTACAATATGAGAAATGCCAGAATCATCATAGCAAAATTCATGTACCAAAAAACATAAAAGTGTTCAACGATAAAGGAGAGCAATATGATGCTGACACCAACAAATATGAACGAGTTAAAAATGTACTTAATACGTTTATTATCAGGCTTATCCAGATATTTTTCAAAGAAGCTGGTGAGAAAGAACCGGCTTAATAATGCCACAGAACCTACAGCCAGAAACACAAATCCACCATCGGGAATCAGGTCGTCCGTCCCCAACAAGGTGTACCCCAAACTGGCCATAGTGGTTTGAGCAAAATAGGTGGCAACCACGTAAATACTGTAATAGACATACACCATATCGCGTATGGAGAAGCACAGAAACAAATTGTAAAGGAATATTACGCCAAAGATTCCGGTAAGGAGGAAGAAATAAGACAGCCGACTTTCATAACTCCCCTGGTACTGATCGGGAGAATGCAACCACAATGAAATGGTTGGTTCGAGTTCCGATCGCACATACAAATAATACTGGTGTGCATGGTTTTCTGTTTTAAACTTCAGATTCGGGTAGGCATCCTTGCCTCTATGCTTATTCGACAGGCCATCTTCGGCAATCATTACATCTCGAAGTCCCACCGAATAATAGAGTTCAGCACGATCAATGAACGGGTTTTCAATGAGCAAAACCATGGAATCATTGATGATGTCCTGGAGGGTAAACCTGAGCCACACACCCTTGTGCTGCATCCCGATGTTTAAGGCATTTTTGTTATTGCGCTGCCAACCGGTCGAATCATACACGCCTGTTTTTTCCCATTGTTCACGTACTAGTTTGTATTCGACCTGATCCGTTATAAACGAAGAAAACCCTGCATTCTCTACACTTATTATATCCGCACTTAAAGACACTGGAGAAAATCCTAATAATAGTAAGATGAATCTGGGGATAATCCTGGATACAATACGGCTATATATATGGTTGATATATCGGTTAAAACTACAGTACAACGGTTAATTCTTGTTAGTCAGAACTTGCTATGCAAGATAGTAATATTCAACGATTTATAAGCACAACTCGCTGAATTGTTGACACTTTACCAGTTGTGAACGAATTCGTAGTATTGTTTGTTGTTAAGAAAAAAACTGTATTGAGAGCTGCAATTACAACACGGGTTGGAGATCCTTCGGTAATCGAAGTAAAGGAAGTTCCATTGCCACAATTAAAACCGGGTTGGGTACGAATTAAAGTACGTGCCTTTGGTATTAATCGATCCGAGATGTACACCAGACAAGGCCACTCCCCTGGTGTTCAATTTCCAAGAATCCAGGGTATTGAATGTGTAGGTATCATAGACGCGAGTACAAATGATCTTTACCCTAAGGGGCAGCAAGTAGCCGCTATTATGGGTGAAATGGGTCGTTCTTACGATGGTGGGTATGCTGAATATTGCCTGGTTCCTGAACACATTGTTTTCCCCTTTACGAGTGCATTGCCATGGTCTACCTTAGGTGCAATTCCGGAAATGTTTCAAACGGTATCGGGCTCGCTGCACCAGGCGTTAGACATTCAACCGGGTGAAACGCTGCTTATTCGAGGTGGCACCTCATCCATAGGTCTGTTATCTGCACAGTTGGCCAAATCGGAAGGTTTACAGGTGATATCCACTACCCGAAACCCAAACAAGCGTGCATTCCTATTGGACCAGGGAGCAGATGAGGTAATTATTGATGAGGGTAAAATTGAGGAAGAATTGAGGAGCTTATACCCCGAAGGCGTAAACAAAGTACTCGAACTGGTAGGTACCACTACACTGCGCGATTCGCTCAAGTGTGCTGAGAATCAAGGCGTTGTCTGCATGACAGGTATTCTGGGAGATTCATGGACACTGGATAATTTTTCACCAATGTATGATATCCCTTCTACCGTTCGATTAACATCGTATGCAGGAGATTCGACAAATTTATCTGCAGAGCATCTTCAGGCATTTATTGATGAAGTAGAAAAAGGAAATGTACACCCTCAAATTGACTCTGTACTGGAATTAGACCAGGTCTCCTTAGCACATGAACGCATGGAGAAGAGCCTTGCTAAAGGTAAGATGGTCGTGGTTACTTCACCCGTTTAAAGACAACAGAGTTATTTAGGGTCAGTTTCTTTTTCTTGAGCTTTAATTGATGGCCTTCTGCCAGGCTAATTACCCAATCTTCCGCCAGAGGAGTGAGTACATAGGTCACTTTCTCTTGTGGATTATGCAACACGAGTTGTTCATTTTCTATACGTATTTCAACTGTATAGATTTGGGAAGAAGCTCCTGTGTAAGACCAGTATCCCACCCACTGATCGGTATTTAGATCAGAA
>DIYD01000313.1 GCA_002428905.1 Bacteroidetes bacterium UBA6063
TATAACCAATAGAACCGCTATACCAGCCCCGTGTCGCGGTCTCAATTGCATCGATAAACTGCATGGTTATGTGTTTTGGTGCACCCGTCATGCTACCCATCGGATAGGACGCTTTGAGACAGTCTATCCAACTGGCGTTTTCATTAAGCTGTCCGGAGATCGTACTGATCATTTGATTTACCTGCCGATAACCGTAGATTCCAAACAATTCATCTACTTCCACTGTACCGGTGTTACTTACCTTGCTCAAATCGTTTCGAACAAGATCCACAATCATGATATGTTCCGCACGTTCTTTCAGTGAGTTTGCCAGATGCAGTCGACTCGCCTTATTTTTTTGTTCATCGTCGTAACGCTTAGATGTTCCCTTGATGGGCTGGCTATAAACACGGCCGTTGCGCCTGGCAATGTATCTTTCCGGACTGGCACAGATCAAATGCTTCGATCCGGATTTAACAAAACACGAGAATGGTGTTGGCGAGGTTTCGATCAGCCTTGTATATAGCCCTCCCAGATTTGTACATTCAAAATCAGGTAAAGCTACTTCCATACACAGGTTCATTTCATATAGATTGCCAAGAGCAATTTGTGATTTAATGTATTCCACCTTCTCCTTGTGCTCGGCTCTGGTCATGCTGTAGATTGGTTCACTGCACTTAAGGTTGATCTCCGTTGACTCAATTCTAAACGACTTAATCTGATTTAATAGGTCTTCTGAGCCTGATCCATGAACTTCCAGTTCTCCAGCTCGGGTTAGGCATACCACATGTTTAGGCTTCACGACATGAATCAATGGCCAGTGCAATAAATCGGGATTCTCACTCGAAAGACCATCGATATCGTTTTTCAAGTCATAAGACAATGTAAAAAACTTCCAGTCTTCTAACGAGGTAAACTGTCTTAAAACACCCCAGTCTACTTGTTCACTCTTATTGATCGTTACTGACTCTTGTATACCCAGCCCAACAATTACTTCGTATCTACCAAGATCATATGCACCCGGTAGGTCACAGCTATCCAGGTAGAACACTTCAGGATGACTCACCGCATATAGGCGCAGCTGTTGTTTGAATTGAAAACGTGCGTCAGGCTTGATCATCCGATTTATGAAAATGGTTATACACAATACCAGCTTTACTTTGTCCTATCACTTCTGCCAACTGATCCAGGCCAACCTCTTTTATTTTCTTCACCGACTTAAAGTGTGCCAACAATTGTTGAGTCGTCTTGTCCCCTATGCCTGTGATTTGACCTAATTCGGATTGGGTCATCTGTTTGGATCTTTTATTTCGGTGATGGGTGATACCAAAACGGTGCGCTTCATCCCGCATATGTTGTATCACCTTTAGCGTCTCCGATGTTTTATCGATGTACATAGGAAGTGAATCGCCCGGATAATAGATTTCTTCCAGACGTTTAGCTATACCAACTACAGCGACCTGGCCGTAAACACCAATTTCCTTTAACGTATCAACGGTTGAACTTAGTTGTCCTTTCCCCCCATCTACAACGATAAGCTGGGGCAATGATTTGTTTTCCTTCACCAGCCGGGTATATCGTCTTCGAATCACCTCCTTCATACTATCGAAATCATTCGGGCCAATGACCGTTTTGATGTTAAAGTGGCGATAATCCTTTTTGTAGGGTTTTCCATCTCTGAATACCACGCAGGCAGAAACCGGATTCGTTCCTTGCAGGTTTGAATTATCAAAGCATTCGATGTGCCGCGGTTCTTCAGATAACCGAAGGTCTTCTTTCATCTTAGCCATTAATCGATCTGCTCGACTACCCGGATTCAGTTTTTCGTACTGATCCAATTTTTGCTTTTTGTAATACAGTACGTTGCGAATCGACAGTTCCAGTAATTTCTTCTTATCACCCGCTTTGGGTACGGTTATTTTAAGGTCTTCAAACAAATCAAGATCGGTTTGAACAATGATCTCTTTGGACGTACTTCTATACTTCTGTCTGAAATCAGGGATAGCCATCGCCAGGACGTCGGGCAGACTTTCATCCATCTTCAGTTTATACTCCACCGATTTGGCCTGAACTACCATGCCGTTGTTTACTTTAAGGAAGTTCACGAAAGCCCGCTTGTCGTCAAGCATAGCGGTAAACACATCAACATCCGTAATCGTATGACTCACAACCGTAGATTTGGTTTTAAACATCTCGAGTAGATCCATACGTTGTTTGAACTTGGCGGCTTCTTCAAATTCCATGTTGTCTGAGGCCTCCAACATCTTCTCCTTCAAATGCTTTCGAACACCAGAAAAATTCCCTTTCAGGATATTGCGTACATGTTTGATCGATTCCATGTATTCTTCTTCCGATTCCTTGCCTACACAGGGTGCATTGCAATTACCTATTTGATACTCCAGACAAGCTTTGAACTTGCCATTTCTGATGTTTTCCTCGCTAAGGTTGTAATTACAATTTCTTAATGGGTATAGCGACTTCACCAAATCCAGGATAATGTGCATTGACTTGGCTGAGGTATAAGGCCCAAAGTACTGAGACCCATCGTACTTGGGATTACGCATGGGATAGACTTTTGGGAAACGTTCTTTTGTGATTCGGATTAAGGGGAAAGACTTATCGTCTTTCAACATCATGTTGTACCGTGGTTGGTGTTGTTTGATTAAACTATTCTCGAGTAACAGTGCTTCCGTTTCATTATCCACCACAATAAATTCGATGTGGTTGATTTTGGAGACCAATACTCGGGTTTTACCGTTTTCATGTTGCTTGGTAAAGTATGAGCTGACACGTTTTTTCAGGTTCTTTGCCTTACCAACGTAAATGATGGTACCCGTTTTATCGAAGTATTTATAGATACCTGGAAGTGTGGGTAGATCTTTTATGATGTCTTTCAGTGTCATTGAGGGAGCAAAGATACTTTAGGTAAGAAATGCGACAAAAAAGAGGGCATAAAAAAACCTCCTGTCGTTGACAGGAGGTTAATAAAATGGCGACGTCTTACTTTCCCAGGTTTTACCCAAGTATCATCAGCTCTGAGGGGCTTAACTTCTCTGTTCGAAATGGGAAGAGGTGTACACCCTCGATATAATCACCTAAAAGTCTTTCCGTTGGGCGTATAGCCTTCGGGATAATATCTTAGTAAATTGACAAGAATTGAAAGTGAATAAATTATAAAAAAATATAAGTCTACGGGTAATTAGTA
>DIYD01000037.1 GCA_002428905.1 Bacteroidetes bacterium UBA6063
AGTGAGCACTGAAATGATGTTGGCTGGTTCTATTGATGAGGTCTGGGACTACATCTCTAAGTGGGATAAAAAACGAAAAGAACTAAGTTATGATATCGATGGCATTGTCGTGAAAGTCAACGACTTTCATTTGCAAAATGAGATGGGTTTTACGGCCAAGTCTCCGCGTTGGGCCATTGCCTATAAATTTGAGACCGAACGGGCCAGCACTCAACTATTGTCGATCGATTATCAGGTAGGAAGAACAGGTTCTATTACACCTGTCGCGAATCTGGAACCGGTATTGCTTCTGGGCACTACCGTGAAGCGTGCAAGTCTTCACAATGCAGATGTTATCGCGGATTTGGATGTTCGGATAGGTGACGAAGTATTTGTAGAGAAAGGTGGAGAAATCATACCGAAGATCGTTGGTATTAATCTGGACAAACGCCCTGATTCTTCCCGTGAAACGGTGTTCATTGATACCTGTCCGGAGTGCGGAGCGCCCTTGGTTCGAAAAGAAGGTGAGGCGGCGCATTATTGTCCGAACGAACATGGATGCCCACCGCAAATCAAAGGCAGAATTGAACATTTCATCAGTCGAAAAGCGCTAGACATAGATAGTTTGGGTGAAGGCAAAATTGGTATGTTATACGATGCGGGTTTAGTGAAAACTCCGGCGGACCTTTACGAACTTCAGTTCGATGATTTGGTCGGCTTAAGTCGGAATGTAATAAATGAGGAAACGGGTGAGGCCAGGCTCATTAGTTTTCGGGAGAAAACCGCGCAGAAAATAATTGATGGTGTTGCAACATCGAAACAGGTTCCGTTTCATAGAGTACTTTATGGCATTAGCATACGTTTCGTAGGATCCACTGTAGCTACGAAGTTAGCCGAGCATTTTAAAACCATGCAGAACTTAATGCAAGCTGATTTTGAAGCGTTGGTAGCGGTAGATGAAATTGGTGAAAAAATTGCGCGAAGTGTGATCGATTATTTCGCGGAAGAATCGAATGCTTTAGAAATCCAACGATTAATTGAATTAGAGCTTCAAGTTGAAGCAGAGGAACCCGAATCGTTGATTTCCAACGCTTTAGAGGGAAAGAAAATTGTCGTTAGTGGAGTGTTCGAAGTGTATAGTCGAAACGATTTAAAGAAAGAAATAGAATTACATGGTGGCAAAAATGTAAGTTCCATATCTGCCAAAACCGATTATGTAGTTGCAGGAGATAACATGGGACCGGCCAAACTCGAAAAGGCCCAGAAGCTTGGTATCACCATTTTAAGTGAGCAGGAATTTATCGCATTGATCAATGGCTAGCATCCTGGAGCGCTTAAAACGTCGCTGGATGAAAAAAGCTGGCAAAAAGGTTAATGCCGATCGTGCATTTACGCCTGTTAAACATGCCCGACGATTGGCTGTTTTGTATCGGGCGGATGATGAGAACTGTGAGCACTTATTGAAGAAAGTCTCGGAGTACTGCGAAGCCAACCACTTAAAAATGGTAAGCTTTGGCTATTTCGACGACAAGGAGATCAGAACGCATCTTATACCACATTCCAATGCAGATTTCTTCTGCAATAAGCACCTGGATACCTTTAGACTGCCACACAAGTCAGAATTTCTTCGATTTACGGGTGAAAAATTTGATTATTTACTCAACTTGTACTCAACAACGTGCTTACCTTTGTTGGGTGTAAGTTCGCTGTCGGAAGCAAAGTTCCGTGTAGGACCGTACTGGCCTGAGTACGACTTTTGCTTCGACCTTTTATTAAAAACGGATAACAAAGACATCATGCACTTTACAGACGAAGTGCTGATTTACCTTAAAAATTTTGGAGATGGAGAAGTTTAGAGGAACAGGGGTGGCAATGGTAACGCCATTTAAAGAGAATTTTGATATCGATTTTGATGCGTTAAAAATACTCACCGAGCATTTGGTCTCGAATGGAGTTAACTATTTGGTTGTAATGGGCACAACGGGTGAAAACCCTACAATAACCGAATTTGAACAAACACGCATTCTTGAAACGGTTATGGAGGTAAATGAAAACCGCATCCCAGTTGTTTTCGGTATCGGTGGTAATAATACCAAATCTGTTGTAGATCGAATGAAATCGTTCAATTACGATGGTGTTTCTGGTATCTTATCTGCAAGCCCGTATTACAACAAACCCAATCAGGCGGGTATTGTGGATCACTACATGCAACTCGCTGATGCATCTGGTGCTCCAATAATTCTATATAACGTTCCTGGTAGAACCGGTTCTATGATGTCGGTTGATACGATACTGAAATTAGCCGAACACGAAAACATCGTTGCCGTTAAAGAGGCCTCTGGTGACTTTGTTCATTGTATGAGCTTAATCCGCCAAAAGCCCGACGATTTCCTGGTTATCTCTGGTGACGACAACTACACGTTACCCTTTACCGCAGCAGGTATGGCAGGTGTTATTTCCGTAGTTGGTAATGCGTATCCAAAGGAATTTAGCCAAATGGTGCGTTATGCCCTTGATGGCAACTTCGAAAATGCCCGTTATCTGCATTATCGATTGCTACCGATGATGAATGCCATATTTGATGATGGTAATCCAGGTGGTATTAAGGTCGCATTGAAGGAGTTAAACATCTGTGGTAGTGCAATGCGTGCTCCCTTACATGATGTTTTGCCTGAGGTAGCTGCCAACATCAAAAAACTGGCGAGTCAGCTGTAGCTACAATTCTTGTAATATTTCTGTTTATCAACATCTGATATTCAACGCCTTAGTGGGTGCAGTAATTCTTTTTGGTTAAATTAGACGTCTCTTTCTTCAAGGATCGAGATATGTTTAACTAAAATACTTGAAAATGGCCCTCCGGTTTAAGAAGCTTAAATTCATGCTTCTGCTTGCTTTACTGAGCCCTTACTTAAATGGATTTGCCCAACAGATGTGGTATGTCAACGCAGGTGTTGGAAATGACACTTATAATGGACAAAGTGCTACCGATGACGGTGGTGGTGTAGGTCCCTTTTTAACGATTCAAACTGCCGTAATGACCGCAAACGATGGAGACACCATTCTGGTTGCGGAAGGAGATTATTATGGCTTTTTACATATAGACAAAACCCTTGTGCTGCGTGGTGCGAATGTTGGAACAGCGGGCCAGGGTACACGAGGCAATGAGTCGGTGTTATACCCAAACGCCAGAGCACTGAGTAGTCCGGCCGATAATACCAACTCGCTGGTTCAAATTACGTCTGAAATGGTCGTCTTTGATGGCTTTACCCTAAACGGTAGCAATCCGTCAGTAATCTCCGGAAACGATGTTAACGGTGAAGATGTTGACTATTCCTACGGACTGATTGTATTGGGTGGGCTCAATCAAGTCGTTATTCGTAACAATCGAATTCTGAATTTCGATCAGTGCGGTATTTATTGCCGCGGCAATGTAAATGCGCCAAATACGAATTGTTATATCGGAGAAAATGACCTTGACAATTTCGGCAACCGGTCTGTTGCCATTTCATGTGGTAATGGATACTATACAGATATTTTGAGAAACAGATTGAACCGTTCCAATACGGGCGTTGAACTATTTGATTACACCATGAATAGTGGTCGTCCGCTGCAGGTAAGTCAGAATGAAATTACCTGTCGTGTTATGGGTGTCAATCTCTACGATGTGAATAGCAATGCGTCGAATACGTACATCGACAAAAACAATGTCAACGTGGCCCCTGGTAGTGCTGGAGACGCTGGAATATCGGTTCGAAACTGCCGGGGAAACTACAACCTGGAAGTTCGTGACAACAAGGTTGACGGATTCGATAATGGCATCCTATTCTTTGAAACCGATCTCCCTGTTCGCGCTCTGGTTAACGACTCCGTTTCAAACTGTAATACGGGCGTAGTGAGTATAAGCTCCGCACCTCAACCAGGCACAGACAGTATTGCCGTTGAAGCCTGTCACATTGAGCTGTGTGGGAACAACGGTATAGCCATATTTGCAGATACCGTGTCTACGGTTTTACAAATGACCGGCACGTCAATTTCCGAATGTTTTGAAGGTGTCTATATAGCGGGTAATGTTGCACTTCGTCCAGGCAACACACGTTTTGAAGACATTACTTCTTATTTCATACGCCTTGATGTAGGCAATTCCAACTTCTTAAGCTCGGAAGAAGTAGACGCACGATATTGTACGTTTGATGGAGACAGTGCAAAGAATAAAACACACCTGGAGAACTTCGATATTGAAGATCAAATCAGACATTACTTAGACGACGAACAGTTTGCCTTCGTTCGCACCAATCCAAACAACGTATACATATCGGGAAATGATCAAAACGATCAGGTAACCCGGGGGCTAAACCAATCCATGGCCAACGATGAAATTCACCTATTGGAGTTTACCACCTCGGAGCAAGTTAATGTAGACAAACCCATTCACCTACGAACCTACAATACCGTTCAAATTGGTGAAATGATGGTTAATGTAACCGGAGGTAACGAAGTACAATTGCACGACTCCCTGACCATTTCTGATGGACTTCAGCTGAACTCGGGACGATTAAACACGCTTGACGGTCATTGCACTATTGGTGAAATGCTGGTGAAGTCTGGTGTCGGTTCTGTTGTAGCTTCAGGTGCCAGCTATGTAAACGGTGCTTTAGAAATAGTGGTGGAAACATCCGGTGATGACACACTTCAATTCCCGATTGGAACTTCGAACAGTTACCGGCCATTGCAAGTCATGTTATCCAATTCTTCCCTTGGAGGATGGGATCGAATATTAGCAGGATTAGAAGTTAATCCGAACCTGGGCTTACCAACTTCGGATGGGTTATCGCACGTATCCGATGTTCACTATTACAATTTAGAAACCGGTTTAGGGTTGACACATGACAATA
>DIYD01000362.1 GCA_002428905.1 Bacteroidetes bacterium UBA6063
CCAACGAGGAGTTTCAAAAAATAGCCCTGGAAGATCTTAGTCCGGGCACTATGAGTGGAGGAGAGGTTGCACTGAAAGTGGCACAAACCAATATTGAGCGTTGTATCGAAACGGGTAAACGGGAGATATTTAAATGGCAAATCCGCCATAAACAAGGCATGTTGGTTCCCTGTGAAATCAGTGTGTTTAAGTTACCCACACAGAACGGTACGTATGTACGTTGCAGTATTATTGATATCTCGGTTAAGAAAACGTTAGAAGAAAAGATTTCCAGAACCCAGGATGAGTACAAGCGCAACATTGAAAAAGCGATACAAACGCAACGGGAAGACCAATTAAAGGCCTTCGTCCGCGATAGTCCCATTCCAGTGGCCATGTTAGACAAAAACATGAACTACTTATTTGTTGCGGAGGAATGGACGAAGCAATTTCCGACATCACACGGTGAGAATATTGTAGGGCGCAACCACTATGACCTGAATCCCAATATTCCATTGCGATGGAAACTGGGGCATAAACAGGCATTAAAGGGGCACTCTTCGAGTATGGCTCGAGATCAATACATTGATAATGATGGGAATAGCGCCTGGTGCCGATGGGATGTGAAACCATGGTATCTCGATGAAAAGAACATTGGCGGCATCATCATATATGCCCAGGACATAACGGAAGAAGTGACCTCTGAGAATAAGAGGCAAGAACAAGAGAGACGTTTCCGTCATTTCTTCAATTCAGATTCTATTGGCTGGATTGAAGTGCATGCACCGGACATCTTTCCACGCATATTGGCCGATGAAAATCTGGACTTTAAAACGGTTTATACAGAAGATCGCGAAGCGTTGGGCAAGGTGTTGCGGTATAACCAGAAAATTGCGGACATCTTTGGTCTTGCAAGCACGGCTGATCCAAAAGAGTTTTCACCACTCGTATATATCGTTGACGGTTTAGAGGAGTTTACAGATTTATGGTTTAACGCGGTACGCGACAATATTGAAAGCTTTGATGGTGAATTGACCATCAAAAACAACTACGGTGAGCTTCGGAACTTAAATATTAACGTACACTTGTCTATAAGTGGTGGTAATGGTGAGATACTCTATGGTGTACAGGATGTAACGGATTTGAAAGAATCGGTGAAAGCCCTGCGCGATAGTGAAGAGCGTTACCGTACCATGTTCGATAGCAATAGCCTGGGAGTAATCTATACCAATTACGAGCAGAATATTGTAAAGATTAATGAATCCTTTGTAAACATCTTTGGATACGATGAGGAAGACATGCAAACGGTAGATGAAAACGATATGCTGCTGCCGTCGTATGTTGAACAGAACAAGAAGATTGCGGAGGATTTTGCCAATGGTGTGGCTCGATACATCAGTGTGGAGAAAGAATATCGACGAAAAGACGGCAAAAAGATTATTGCACAAACGTCTTCCAGCGCACTGTATGACGATGCAGGTGTGCATTACGGAAACGTAACCATTATAGAAGACATTACAGAGCGCAAGACGGCTGAACGAAAAATTCGCAAACAGAACGAGGAGTTGATCAAAATCAACCAGGAGCTGGATCAGTTTGTATATAGCGCAGCACACGATTTACGGGCACCTATCGCCAATGTAATGGGGCTTGTAAAACTCATACGTCTGGAAGAAATTTCTGAAATGGCTCAGCAGTATCTGGCGTTGCAGGAGAAGAGTTTGGAGAAACTCGATGAGTTTATCAAGAGCATCGTGGATTACTCCAGAAACTCAAGACTGGATCTGGCAAAGGATGAAATCGATTTAGACCAATTCGTGCATGAGATTGTGGATCAATATCGCTTCTCAGAAAATGCAGAAAAACTGGATATTAACATCAATACGAACCAGGAAGGATTGTTTGTGACGGATGCCAACAGACTTTCGGTTGTTATGAACAATCTGGTGTCTAACGCAGTTCGGTACATGGATGTGGGGAAAGACGATTGTTTCCTGAATATTGATGTCAAAAGTACTGAAAAAGAGTCGGTTATAACGGTTTCCGATAACGGAATTGGTATAGAGAGTGAACACCTGGAAGCAATTTTCCAGCTGTTTTATCGTGCAAGTTCCGGATCTAAAGGAACGGGAATCGGACTATACATTGTAAAAGAAACCATTGAAAAACTAAAAGGAAAAATTAACGTAGATTCGGAGTTTGGAAAAGGAACTACGTTTACCGTTACTATCAAAAACTTTGCTGGAAAGAAAAAATGATCTTCCTAATTGATGATGATGACATACAAAACCTGATCAATACGAAGGTAATTAGTTTGGTGGCTGCAGACCGCGAGGTCAAGGCTTATACGAGTGCAGAACTTGCGTTAAACATGTTATCTGGACAGGACGCACATCCCGAGCTTATTTTTCTGGACATAAACATGCCCAAGATGAATGGTTGGGATTTTCTGGATGCGTACAAAGAAATTGGTAGCCCGGTGAAGGTCTATATGTTATCGTCTTCGATCAACAACAAAGACATCGAAAAGTCGAAAACCTACGACATCGTCCAAGGGTTTATAAGTAAACCCCTCATTGTAGAACGATTAACGGATATTCTCCAGACGGAGGGAATGCTCTAGTACGTTTCTAACTCGTTTTTCTGAGATTCTTCTAAAATAATTTGAATAGAAGTAGGGTTAGGTGTGTGCATTTCCTGATCAAGCAATGCTTTCATTTCAAGAATTTGACCCAACTGATCCTGTAAATCTTCTGAGTTTTGAATCTCTGAAATCGCTTTAACGCGCTCACTGTCAGACAGTTCAGAGTAAGAAAGTTGAATAAGAGTGTTTAAAGTAGAATTCTGATCCATATAGTAATGCTTTTGCCTTTTACTCCATGAACGCAGCGTATTCTACTTTATTGTAAAGAAATTGATTTTTCTGTAATTATTTTTCGCATGTTGTTCAACGCGTAACGCATTCTGCCCAGAGCAGTATTTATGCTTACGTTGGTTAATTCTGCGATTTCTTTAAAGCTCATATCACCGTAGTGACGCAATACCAATACCTGTTTCTGCTCTTCAGGCAGCATATTGATGATATTACGGATCGTAGATTCTTTCTGATTGCGGATGTAGGATTGCTCTCTGTTGTCCTCGGCCACTTCAAACGTACGGAAGATGTCTTCACCATCCTGTGAAGTAATGGTAGGCATACGCTTTGACTTTCTAAAGTGATCTATAGCCAGGTTACGTGCAATACGTACAACCCACGGTAAGAATTTACCCTCTTCGTTGTATTTCCCAGATTTAAAGGTCTTAATTACCTTAATAAAGGTCTCTTGAAACAAATCCTCTGCGATGTAACGATCGTTGACAATCAAATAGATTGTTGTAAACACTTTGTTCTTGTGCTTGTTAATAAGCATTTCTAAACATGCTTCGTTACCCTGAATGTACTGCTTGATTAAAGCCTTATCGCTGATTTGCTCTTTCATAATACCTCCTGTTGTTCTAATTGACTGAAATTCAGTCGTTTGTAAATACTAATTTTAGAGTAGAGGTACTATTTCTATAGGCTTAAATTTTGAATTGTTCTACTAATATACGAGCATAATTTTGGAATACAAAATATTTTTTAACGATTTCATCTTAAAGAGGGTGCAATTAAGTTACTTTGTTCAACCGTTTTTATGGCACGAAAAGAGGAAAAAGTAATCGAGATAAAAGGAGCTAAAATGCACAATCTGAAGAACTTAGATGTGCAGATTAAGCGAAACAAGTTTACCGTAGTTACTGGTGTTTCCGGTTCTGGTAAATCTTCGTTGGTTTTTGACACGCTTTATGCAGAAGGTCAGCGGCGTTATGTGGAGAGCTTATCGTCTTATGCCAGACAGTTTTTAGGTAAGCTAGACAAACCTGAAGTAGATTACATCAAAGGGCTCACCCCTTGCGTAGCTATAGAACAGAAAGTCAATACGCGTAATCCCCGTTCAACCGTAGCTACATCCACCGAAATCTACGATTACCTCAAACTATTGTTTACCCGAATTGGAAAAACGTATTCACCCATTTCCGGTGATGAGGTTAAATGCCATACAATACAGGATGTAATCGACCATGTATTGTCATCAACCAACGAAGATGACCATATATATATAGTAACACAACTACCACTGGAGCGCGCAGAAACCTTGCAGGGCGTTCTCGAACTCGAGGTACAAAAAGGATATAGTCGTTTATTGTACAAAAATGAGGTAGTAAAAATTGACGGGTTTACAGAGGAAAAGGTTCGAAGCAAGGATATTTTTCTGTTAATCGATCGGGTTGTGGTGCAGGCCGAACACGACGATGAATACCTGCAACGATTAAACGACT
>DIYD01000107.1 GCA_002428905.1 Bacteroidetes bacterium UBA6063
AATACGATTTCAATACGGCATCCAAAGCCGATTCAATTCTATTGCGGTTGGCGTTCACCTTTTTCAACGCGTATTCAACCACATCGTCATCGGCCAGGAATATCCCTTTTAACAAATGCCCTGTTTCTATGGCCTGATTCTCCTCATTTAACGTAATCTCCTGTGCCTTTTGAATGGCTTCCTGAGATTTGATTGTATAATTATTTAGGTTCATGATGTTCTTGTTATTTTCCAGCTGATCGAATCAAAAAGTGTGACGAAGTTGTTTTACTGACAGAATTGCTGATTTACGTCAATGAGCGCGTGAGTATGCTGACAAGAATTCATTTTAACTAATTGATTTAAAAGAGATTAACGACATAATGTCATTTTATGTTATGCATTCATCGGCAGGCCTAATTCTATTGCATACATTTCCTGTATAAAATGCTACCCGACGTTCATGTTTTGTTTATGAAACTACTTAATTTCGCCGATATATGGAAGTTTCCAAGCGATTGCAAGCCGTAAGTGAATCACAAACTCTGGTCATGACCAAAAAGGCCAGAGAATTAGCTGCTACAGGAGCTAAAGTGATCAATTTGAGTATTGGAGAACCTGACTTTGATACGCCTGAATTTATCCGAACCGCAGCGAAAGTAGCTATTGATGATGGTTGGACGCATTACACACCTGTTCCGGGTTATCCTGATTTAAGACAGGCCATTTCGGATAAGTTCAAGTCTCAAAACGGATTGAACTACGCAACCAATCAAATTGTGGTAAGCGGCGGAGCGAAACACTCCATTACCAATGTTATTTTCTCGCTGATCAATGAGGGAGACGAGGTGATCATTCCGGCACCGTATTGGGTGAGCTATCCAGAAATGGTTAAACTGGCCGGCGGTGTACCTGTGATACTTAAATCCGATATTACTTCCGACTACCACTTTTCCATCAACGATTTGAAATCAGCTTTATCGCCAAAAACTAAGCTCTTCTTGTTTAGCTCTCCGTGCAACCCGAGTGGAACCGTGTTTAGTAAAGAATTCCTTACGGAGATTGCCAATGTGATCGCAGGTCATGACGATATGATGGTCATTTCGGATGAGATTTATGAACACATCCAATACGGGGATTCGCATACAAGTATTGGTAGTCTGGGTATAATTGATGAACGTGTAATCACGGTGAACGGACTCAGCAAAGGTTTTGCTATGACGGGCTGGCGGATTGGTTATTTAGGTGCTCCGGCCTGGGTAGCGAAGGCGGTAGAAAAGCTGCAGGGCCAATTTACATCGGGTACAAACTCAGTGGCGCAGCGAGCTGCTATAAGTGCATTGACGGGCAGCCTGGATGATACCAAACATATGTGCCAAATATTTGAAAAACGCCGCAAGATTATCTACGATGGCTTGGCTGCAATAGACGGTATTAACCCGAATTTCCCTAAAGGAGCCTTTTATGTATTCCCGGATGTGAGTGCCTTCTTTGGTAAATCGCATGACAATACGGTAATCAAGGATGCAAGTGATTTATGTTTGTATCTGTTGCAGGATGCACATGTATCGATGGTAACCGGTGGTGCATTTGGAAACCCCGAATGTATTCGAATTTCTTATGCCGCATCCGAGACCGATCTAAACGAAGCTCTGAGCAGAATCAAAAACTCACTCGAAAAACTGGCCTAGTGCAATACGATATCGATACGTTATTCAATGACTTTAACCAACAACGTGTATTGGTTATTGGCGACATTATGTTGGACGAATACATCGAAGGCGATGTAACCCGGATAAGTCCGGAAGCACCCGTTCCTGTGGTTTCGGTAACCAACAGAAAGAAACGACTTGGAGGTGCTGCCAACGTTGCCTTCAACCTTAAACAACTTGGTGCGGATGCTATTCTATGCTCGATTCGAGGAAACGACAGTCAGGGCGAATGGATGCATAACTATCTCGAGTCCATAGGCCTATCCAATCAGGGCATTTTGATTGATATGAATCGGCCTACCACACGTAAAACACGAATCATAGGCAACAATCATCAGGTATTGCGGGTTGACCAGGAAGACATTACAGAGATTAACCCAGTGCTGGAAAAGCAATTGCTTGATTTCATCAAGTCGGTGATCAACGATGTTGATGTAGTTATCTTTCAGGATTACAATAAGGGGTTGTTAACCCAAAAGCTGATTACACAGGCGATTAAGCTGGCAAAACAAGCCGGAAAACCAAGTCTGGTCGATCCAAAACGCGACCATTTCCTGGATTTCAAAGGAGTTGATCTGTTCAAACCCAACCGAAAGGAGATCATTGATGGTTTGAAGTTAAACTCTGACCTCAAAAGCAAAGAAGAAATCGAGTCTGCGGTCCGAACCTTGTCAAGCAAGCTCGAAACGGATCAAATCTTACTCACACTTTCCGAAATGGGTGTGGCTATTTTCCATAACGACGACATTGAGTACATTGACGCTCATCCGCGCAAAATATTGGATGTTAGTGGTGCCGGAGATTCGGTCATCAGTGTTGCTTCGCTAGGCGTCGCTCTAGGGTTAGAATGGCCGTTTATAGCGGAAATCAGCAATCTCGCTGGTGGTTTAGTATGCGAAAAAGTCGGTGTAGTTCCAATCGATAAGGATCTACTGAAGGCCGAAGTAAAACGACTTCAGGTTCAGGGTAGCAGATAAGTCTGCCAATTGCCTTAAGATGCTCCATAGAAATTCTGAACGAAGGGTTGAACAAATACCAGTATTTTCATTGATCTGAGGCGCAATTAAGTAAGAATCTGCGCTAGCGAGATTTCAAACATCATATTACGGTATTCTGCGATAAAATGATACCTTTGCAGGCTTTAATTTGACACTAGAGAAATCTTCATGAAACTTTCAAAATTCAAATTCGAACTTCCTCAAAATTTAATCGCTCAACGACCAGCCGGATACCGCGGCGATTCACGTTTAATGGTGGTAAACAAAAAAGACCAAACCATTGAGCACAAAGAATTTAAGGAATTGCTCGACATTTTTGATGAAGGTGATGTAATGGTGTTGAATGATGCCAAGGTATTCCCTGCCCGCTTGTTCGGCAACAAGGAGAAAACCGGTGCTCGTATTGAAGTATTCTTGTTACGAGAGCTAAACCCTGAGTTGCGTCTTTGGGATGTTCTTGTGGACCCTGCACGTAAAATTAGAGTAGGAAATAAGTTGTTCTTCGGTGATGACGATTTGGTGGCTGAAGTAATTGACAATACCACTTCACGTGGGCGTACCATTCGATTCTTGTTCGACGGTAGTGCTGAAGATTTTAAAGCAGTGGTTGACCGCATTGGAGAGACGCCACTACCAAAATACATTGAGCGAGAGATTGAAGCCGACGACAAGGAACGATACCAGACCATTTTTGCTGAGACCGAAGGTGCGATTGCCCCACCGGCTGCTGGCCTGCATTTCACACGTGAGCTAATGATGCGTTTGGAAATTAAAGGCATCGACTTTGCTAAAATGAATCTGAATATAGGATTGGGATCTTCTCGTCCGGTAGAGGTTGAAGACCTTACCAAGCATAAAATGGATTCGGAGAAATTTACCATCAGCCAGGAAGTTGCTGATCTGGTAAACAATGCGAAAGACAATAAAAAGAAAGTGTGTGCGGTAGGATCAAGCGTGATGCGAGGCTTAGAGTCTTCCGTTTCTGCGTTTGGCAACCTAAATCCTGCAGATGGATGGACAGACAAGTTCTTATTCCCTCCTTACAATTTCAAGATTGCGAACAGTTATCTAACCGGATTCCACCAGCCAGAGTCTACCTTAATGATGTTGACCAGTGCTTTCCTTGACAGCGTGGAATTCACGAATGAGATTTACAACGAAGCCATCAAGAACGAATACAGCTTCTTGTGCTACGGTGACGCGTTGCTTATTATCTAGAAAACGTTTAGATACTTAGATTCCAAGACGGTGTATCAACCGTTGGATTTACATGGTGTTTTCGCCTGAACAGGCGTGCACACTATAAATGCTATGCACAATTCGGGTATGTCAGGACTTACGCCAGAATGTTGGAAGTAACAACAACAGCATTGTAAATAGTTCCAATCTGCCTAGAAGCATCAAAAAGCCCAAAAACAGTTTGGCCGATTCGGGGAAGCCTGCAAAATTATGTGCTGGTCCTACTCCACCTATACCAGGACCAATGTTGCCGAGCGAAGAAATTGTCGCTCCCGCAGCGGTTAGTAAGTCATACCCATAGAACGTCATAACAATGGTTCCAATAATGAATATGGTCAGGTAAATAAAGAAGAAAGCAAGGATGTTGTAGATGATTCGCTGCTCCACTGCCCTACCATTGTATCGTACGGGTATGATGGCAGAAGGGTGTAATAAACGCTTTAACTCGGCCATGCCGTTCTTTGCGATCAATACGTGCCGCACAATTTTTATCCCTCCAGAAGTCGAACCGGCCGATGCTCCGAAGAACATGAGCAGGAAAAACGCAAGGGTTAAAAAGTACCCCCACTCTGTGTAATCCGCTGTTGCAAATCCGGTGGTCGTTACTACACTAATAATCATGAACAAGGCCTCTCGGAAGTTTTGTTCAATATGAGAAGCATCGAAATAGGACAATGATCCCGTAACCACAATGGTTGTCAAAAGCACCAGTCCGAGGTAGAACCTAAACTCTTCATTCTTTAATATGTCTTTAAATTTCAGTTTAATGATGAAGTAGAACAGGGTAAAATTCATCCCGCCGAAGAACATAAAGATGCTAATGATGTATTGAATCGTAGGAGAAGTATAGTGTGCAATACTCGCATTTTTGGTCGAGAAACCACCTGTAGACACCGTTGTAAACGAATGATTTACAGCATCATACCATGTCATACCAGCCCATTTCAAAGCGAGTATTTCAATAAGTGTGATTGACGCATATATATACCACAAGCGTTTCGCCGTTTCCGTAATACGCGGATGGAGTTTACTGGTAGAAGGCCCAGGAGATTCGGCCATAAACAGCTGCATTCCACCCACACCAAGGATGGGTAAAATCGCCACCGTTAATACGATGATTCCCATACCTCCTATCCATTGAGTTAGACTTCGCCACAGTAAGATCCCCTTATGTGTCCCCTCAATATCGTCCAGTACGGTACTACCTGTGGTTGTATATCCTGATATGGTTTCGAACAGTGCTGAGCTAAATACCGGAATAGCATCACTCAAAATATACGGCAGGCTGCCGCCTAACGACAGCGCTAACCATCCGAGGGTCACAATAAGATAACCGTCTTTTTGTTTGATTTTTTTCTCGTGTTCCCGTGTAAAATACCACAAGATAAATCCAAGATTCAGATTAATTGCAGAAGAGACCAGGATTGCGAAGGTGTCGCCCTCCGAATAGAATATACTCGTAGGTAAACACAACAATATCAATAAGCCGTTCAGCATGAACAATAAGCCTATTACATTGGCTATAAGTTTGTTGTTAAACATTAAAAGAACTTCTCCACTTCTTTAATCACCGAGTTTTCGGCAAGAACTACCACCTGATCACCCGGCTCAATCTTATCTTCTCCACGAACGATTTTTGCTTTACCTCTTCGAATGATTCCACCAATAATGGCATTGTGGGGAAATTTCAATTCGGCGATGTCCTTTTTCGTGATTTTGGACTTCTCGGTCGCATTAAACTCAAGTACTTCAGCGTCTACCCCATGTAATGCGGCGATGCTAATCACATCGCCTTGTCGAACGTATCGGAAAATATTATTCGCAGCAATGAGTTTCTTATTAATCAATGTGTCGATGCCAATGGTCTGTGAGAGATTGATATAATCCATGTTCTCTACCAGCGCTATGGTCTTTTTTACGCCGTGTGCCTTGGCCATCAAACACGACATAATGTTCGTCTCGGAGTTACCGGTAACGGCAATATACGCGTCCATCTCTTCGATGTTCTCCTGTTCCAAAACACTAACATCATGGCCATCGCTATTGATCACTAGTACATCTGAAAACTCATCGGCAATGCGCATGCACCGTTCAGGGTCTTGCTCAATGAGCTTGACCTTTCGTTTCTTTTTGATCTTATTTATGGCATTCAGTCCTACTTTCCCTCCGCCGAGCAACATCACATTCTTGATTCGGTGTTCCTCCTTGCCGGTTAGCTTAATGATGGATTCCAGGCCTTGAGGCAACGACAGGAAATAAATGTGATCACCAAGCAAAAAGCGCGTATTGCCGCGTGGCACAATGGTTTCTCCGTCGCGCTGTATTCCTATTGGGATAAAGGTAAAATCTGGATTCAACGCTTCTGTTTCGTTAATTGTACGATTGACAACCGGACCATTTGTGGTTAGATGTATTCCAACCAGAATGAGTTTACCGTTTTCGAAATCAAAGGCATCTGTAAATGCGGAGCGCTTAATCAATCGCCAAATCTCTTTCGCAGCAAGTTCTTCCGGAGAAATCATTACGTCTATACCGAGTTGATTGAAATCGATCCGGCATCGGGCATCCAG
Organism: Bacteroidetes bacterium UBA6063; assembly: GCA_002428905.1. GTDB lineage: Bacteria > Bacteroidota > Bacteroidia > NS11-12g > UBA9320 > UBA987. Next base: position 6,499 of record DIYD01000107.1, read on the forward strand.
GAATTCGGTATTGGTAACCCGTGCAATGGTCTTCTTCGCACCCAGTTGCTTGCCAATGGTAGCAACCATGAAATTGATCTTCTCTGAAGACGTTACAGCGATGAGCAGGTCGGCACTGGAAACCTCGGCCTGTTCCAGAATTTTGATGGAACAGGCATCTCCGCGAATGGCAATAACGTCCAACTCTTCCTTAGTACGATTTAAGACCCGCGCGCTATCATCGATCACCACGATATCATGTGATTCACTTGATAAGAGCTTTGCTAAATAGTATCCAACTTCCCCTGCACCTGCAATTACAATTCTCATGCGCTAAATGTTGTAACAAAAGTATAAAGTATTCGAAAAAACTCCGCTGTAATGCGGGCAAATAGAATAGACCTAAATAAGTGAAGTAAAAACAAGACATAGATTTTAACACTTCGTCGGAGTAATGTTAGAAACTCGTAAATTAAAGTAACGATTGTTGGTCTTTTTGTATTGGAAATACTTACCTTTGCAAAAATTTTTTTGAGATGGCTGTAACGAGATTAGAACGAAAAGCGAGAAGAAATAAAACAAGAGCTAAGGAAAGAACTTTAGCGATTAAGCGAAATATCCGTCGAAACTTTGTGGCTTCGCCATACAAAGAAGAGTCTGGTATCATTTTAGAAGACGACGTATTAACCGTTGCGCAGAACCTTTCAACGGGTGCTAAGCCTAAAGCAAAGAAAGCCGAAAAGAAAGTGGAAGAAGCACCTGAAGCTACTGCAGAAGTTGCAGAAACTCCAGCTCCAGAAGCGGAAGCAAGTGCAGATGAAGCGCCTGAAGCCACTCAGGAAGCATAAGATTTGAGAACAATCCTGGTCAGCCAGGGAATGATATTAAAGACCTCTGCGGAGGTCTTTTTTTATGCCTGAATATTTGATGGTGTTCGGTTCATCAGCCAATAGAGTCCATACAACAACGCAGGAACCACAACCAGACTAATGAGATTTAAGGTTTGAAACAGATCAACACGCACAATTGCTAAACCAATGAGCGATACGAGCGTTACCAAACAACCGATTCCCTCCCATTTCCAGGCAAGTCCAAAACCAACTACGGTAGCAGAAATCATAAAGACAAAGGATAGAAGATCACTGGTCGACAAAATATAGTCGTCATCTACCTCAGAATCACCAAACAAATGAGCCAGAAAGAAAAACAAGACAAAGACCATAACCGTGGTGCCCCAAACCCGGGCAATCCAACGTATCACCTGTTTATAGTCTACAGTGTCTTTCATGTTGTTTAATGGTATACCGAAAGTAGAGCAATACACGGCAGCAATGTAAAAACGCCCGTTGGAAGGTCAGGTTTATTCGACGGTTTCTGTCTTAACGTAATTCACGTTACGTTCCTGCAAATAGGTATGGATGAAGTTGAAACATGCTTTATGCTTACCAACCAGTTCAGGAGGAAACACGCCTTGTGCATTAAACAGTCCTTGAAGAACGAGTTCAACTGCCGCAGTGGCCGTATACCCGGTGGTTCGCGCCATGGAAGACGTATTACTCACCTCATTGTACTCATCATAGAGATCATATCGAATATGCATTCGTTTTCCACCATCATCTGTTCCATGCATATCGATGCGCATCACCGTAAATTCGGGTTCCCCTATACCAAGCTTCCATGCATCGAAAAGAAGTGCATTGGTAAGGTCTATAGGCCGCACTTCTACTCCATTAATTTCACGCTTTGCTGTATCAAAAAAGCCAGCCGATTTTAAAACAGAGATGTATTCGGCATGCCCCGGGTATCGCAACGTCTTTTCCTTCATATTCGGAATGTGTTTCATCGTAGTCAATAACGATCGAAGACCATCTGAATTAAACGACTCTAAGACACCAACCGAGTCAAAATCAACTAGTTCCCTATCGGTTAAAGGCTCTACGGTACGTAGTTCTCCATTCTCCACATAGCGGGCCGGACGCGTATATTCTTCAATCACGTCAATGGGTGAAAACGGCGCCTTGTATTTGAACGGCCATACTTGTTCTTTGGGTAACCCTCCCACCAGACAGGTAAATGTATCGATGGTTAGCGTCTCGTTGTAATGTCCAAGTATTACATTACCCATTCCAGGTGCAACACCACAATCCACAATAGCGGTACAACGATGTTTACGCGCCAGTCCATCCAACTCCAGCGCATCTTCTGGAAAAAAAGATATGTCAACTACATCTTTGCCAGCCGTGAGTATTGTTTTTAAGGTCTCGTACCCCAGGAAGCCAGGAACCGCGCATACAACCAAATCAAAATCCTGGAGAAACTCGATTAACGCAAGCGTATCCGTTACGTCAAGTATCGTCTTGGTAATCTGTGATTTTCCGTCTAGCTTGTCAAATGCCGATGCATTGACATCGGTTACGGTTACTTCGTGCTTTCTGGCCAGATCGATGGCTATGGCACTACCCACCATTCCGCAGCCCAATACGACAACTTTACTCATGTTGGAAAACTACAAAAAAGGCGTTGAATGCCGTGAAGATTTAACAATAGATCTATTGCACTGGGATATAAATCACGAAAGATGTTCCGTTCTGGTCTGAATGCAGCAGTCGGATTCTTCCCTTATGGTTCTCTACAATTCTGCGACAAATGCTCAAACCTAACCCCACCCCATCTTCTCTTCCACTTACGAACGGTAAAAACAGGTCTTTTTGAAGTTCTGATTTGACGCCTTTACCATTGTCTCTAAATACGATTTGATACTCGTTCGACGTTTTTTTCACCTCAATATCGATGTGCAGGTTTCTGGTTTTGCTTTCAAAGGCCACTGCATTGGTGTATAAATTCGTAAATACCTGGATCAGTTGCGTTAGGTCAATATACGCTATTTCGTTTAGAGCTTCACCTCCGACTTGTACATTACCAGCGAATACATCCGACATTTCCTCAAAGAAACTACCCCATATGATCGCTGCCTTATTAGGTGGCGGAATTTGAATCTTTTGCTGATGGCGCTCCACTAAATTCTGCAAGTGATGTGCCTGCTGATGGATGGTATCAAGTGCCTTTAACAGGTCACTTTCCTGAAGGTTATTGCCATCGTTAACCGCATCTTGGATGGTTTCCGTAAGAGACAATACAGGAGATATTCCATTTCTAACTTCATGGCTCAACACATGCAACATGCGTTGATAAGGTTCATATACTCCTTCTTGGGAAATTGGCGGGCCAGCCAGAGTAACAAATCGGAAATGCTGGCCTCCGATAGTGCGTGTATTGATATGCACACGATAAGCATCCAGTTCATTTTCATCCGCAAGTCTTATCTGTTGCCCCCCTACTTGATGGTTAAGAAGTGTATGGTACAATTCGGGATGATCGGTCTTGAAATCGTTCAGATGCGAACGCTTACCCATTTTAAGCGTAAAGGCCACGTTGCTTACTGCCAGTTCATCATTTTCATTGAAAACCGCAATTGGAGCTTCTACTTGCTGGACAATCTGGTTCAGCAAATCTGTTCTCAATGTTTGCTCTCTTTTAAATGCAGTTAACTCCAGGCCGATTTGCTTCATCGCATGCACCATGCCCGCACGATGTCTAACCCCACCGGAAAGCGCTACGGAGTCAAAGTCTCTGTACCGAAGAT
>DIYD01000292.1 GCA_002428905.1 Bacteroidetes bacterium UBA6063
CGTGCTCAGGTAAACCTGTTCAATACCCAGTTGGGACAAGCGTTCTTGCCGCCTGAATTTATACTCCTTGTACTTACGTTCATTCCCAGCCCGTTTCAACCACCATTGCGCCAGGTACATTATTCCGAGCCATAAAACACCGAAAACGATGAATTGGAAGACAAAGAAAATGAAGGAAAAACTGAGCGTGCTAATAGCAGATTTGAGTCGGTTGTTTGGGTGACTTAAGACTACAATTGCATCTTGCTGCAGGCTCATATGATGTCTGAAGCCTGAACGGTTTAAGAGCGAATTTGAGCGCGCGTAGTGCGACGAGTCGAACTCTAGATCGTACGGATAAGTACCTTTTTGGTTCAGGAGTTTTCCATTGCTGTAAAGGGCATAGGAGTAGTCATCTAAATCGAAAATCTTACTGTCTTTGCGTTTGTTGACCAGCTGCGGGTATTCGTAAGAGCTTTGAATGAATTTGGGTTCAAGTAAGATGTAAACACTGCCGTAGTGACCGTTCAAATCGCAATTCTCAAACTTGGCTAAATACCCGTTAAAGATTCGATCACTTTTCACCTGGTAAAAGTGGTTACTTATGGTTGGGAACGACTTGAAATTGTAGATCTCATTTAAGTCCTCCGCATTGTATAACGTACTTGAGTTTATGTTATTTCCGGCCGAATCGAAGCTCAACACCAACATGTTGTACTTGTCGAGATAACCCGAGAAATACAGTCGGCGTAAACGTTTCTCAAATACGTCTTTCTGGTCGGCAAATATTTTAAAATCAGCAGGTTGTATAAATCGCTGTGCCAGGCTGTTTTCCATTTCACGGAAGAGATACTCCGCTTGCAGGTCTTTATTAGAGACGAGTTTGGACGCATATAGATTCAGATATTCTTCCTCTCGGCTCTGCTGGTTGGTATTGAGAATTCCAGAGAAGAAGATGGAAAAGAACAGGATTAATCCGGCATACTTGTAGAGCCCGATTTTTCGATGGTTCAATAACTGGACCCAGAAAACGAAACCACCGGTAATCAGGGTAAATGCAATAGGTGTTAAATCTGAAACCAAACTGCGATTTGCATCTATTTTTTGGAAAATGTAAAAGCCAAGTGCTGACACCGTAAAGCTTATCAGGAAATAGGTGATGCGCTTGAAGGAAGTGGGCAATAGCTTTACAAATGCAGACACCATCATATACCACAGCCAAAAATGCGTAGCGATGATCGTTACGGCCACCACTGTAAATATATTGATGGAAGACAGGTTGGTGATGTCGAAGGAGATGTTCGAGTTCAGTACCAGGTTTCGAATCAGGGATGCGATGAGATCCGCACTGAAAAGGGCCAGGGTTAACCCAACACTTAATGACGTGATCGACAGCCACGTATAGTTGGTTTTACGATTCGCAAGTAAGTCTACCAGCATTAAGACCAATGCCGTTCCTGCAAATGTGTGTAACAATAAATCACCTAGCGAAGGCAGTAAATCCGAACTGGCAAACACGGTTGGATTAAAAAGTTCTGGACTTTGAACAATTGCAAAATTCTTCCCCTTAATGGCTAAAACCCTGAGGGTAAGCAGTAAGCCAGCTGAAATGTAACCTCCCGGTTTCCAGTATTGAAACGATAAAATAGCAGCAAACAAGAGCAATACATAACCCCACAACTGACCAGTGCTCTTGCGGGTATTGCCATAGGTGTTGCCATAAAAATTGAAATAGGCACTTCCACCGAGTAGGGCATAGTCATTTGGTTTATGTTGAAGCTCAAACTCGATTTCGCCAAGTGGTGGGATGCTATTTACGGCTGAAAAACGACCAGCCGGTTTTCGAGTAAGCCGATAGGTCAATATCTTATTGCGCTCCAACGGGATAATAAGATCCCAATTGCCGACATGCTCTGCCACCACTGGGGCGGTGTACTGCCAGATTGAGCTATCTGGTAGCCACTCGTTGCTGCTCCAATAGGAAATCTGGCCATTTTCCGATTCAAAATAAGCCCATTGTTCCAGCCCTTCGGTGTAATGCCGATTTACACCTATGGAGTCGCGTATAACATACGCTTGCTCAATCGTTTCGGCTACAAATTGATTGGCAAGTTCTGTATATTTAGTGTTCTCAGACTCAACCGTGTTACTCGACTTTGTTGACTTGCTTCCTGAGATCAGAAAGAGAATTCCTGAAACAAGAATAAGTGTCGATATAAGAACCTTTCGAATCAATCTTAACGTTTAGGCAGCATTCTTAAAAGCTTTTTTCAGGTATAAGGTGATTGGTAACATAATCCGCTACGGCATCCTCTAGCGACATAAAGCCTTTGCTGTAACCACACTGCAAAGTACGTTCCATATTTGCTTTCGTATAATACTGGTATTTATCGCGTATGTCTTCAGGTGTAGGAATGTACTCAATATTCGGTTCAAGGTTCATGGCCCTGAATGTGGCTGAAGCCAGGTCGTTGAATGTACGTGGAGTTCCGGTTCCAAGATTGTAAATACCAGAGTCTTTTTGATGACCCAACCAGAACTCGATAACGTTAATCAGGTCTTTTACGTAGATGAAATCTCTGGTTTGTCCGCCATGCTCAAAGTCAGGATGGTGTGATTGGAACAATTTCATCTTCCCTGTTTTGTTGATTTGGTTGAACGTATGGAAGACTACAGAAGCCATACGACTCTTGTGGTATTCATTTGGTCCGAAGACGTTGAAAAACTTCAGGCCAATCCAAAATGGAGGTTTGTCTTCCTGCTCCATAGCCCAAACGTCAAAATCTTGTTTGCTCTGGCCATAAGGATTCAGTGGTTTGAGCGATTTGATTTCTTCCATATTGTCGTCAAACCCCTGATCGCCGTCGCCATACGTGGCAGCCGAAGAAGCATAAATCAAAGGAATGTTGTGCTCTGCACAATGCTTCCATATGGTCTTGGAATAGTTCAAATTCAGATCATCAAAGATGGAAACATCAAATTCTGTGGTGTCGGTACGCGCCCCCAAATGAATAATCGCTTCGTAGCTATGATCGGACATCTGTTGAAGAAAGTCGGAACGTTCAATGCGCAACGCTCCATCTAAACCGAGTAAATTGTCGAGCTTTTCGGTTCGAGAAAAATCATCAACCAAAATGATGTTTTGCTTGCCGTTTCTTGATAACTGCTGGGCAACACAGCTTCCTATAAAACCTGCTGCACCGGTAACAACTATTGCGTTTTCCATGTGCCGCAAAGTTAACCGTTCAGAACAGAAGGAGAAGCCTTTTATTTTGCACTTAACCTAACGTAAGTGTCTTCTTTTTGTAGTCTATTTTGGCTCTGTACTTCTCCAATACATCTCCTCCTAAAATAAAATCGAAAGGCTCAATGTTCAGGCTTTCATAGAGGGCTTTAACATGGCTCACGTCTATTGTGCCCACGATCAGTTTTTTGATGTTTAACGACTTGAATCGAAGTGACTTCAGACGGGCAAATTGCGCTTCTAATTTTTCAGGTCCAATGCCCGAGGTTTCGCCTTCTTCAACCTGAATGTATTTGAGTGATTTGAGTTTAGATGCAAATTCAGCAGATAATACGCTTTTGCTTGCACCAGTGTCAATCAGTACACGAACTTTCTTCCCATTAATACGTCCCTTGCAAAATAGATGAGAACCTTCGTCTCCCAATTGCTCAATGGTGCATTTAATTTTTTCTTTTGCCATGTAGATTTAGAATAACGCTTTACCTGTCATTTCTGTTGGCGGAGAAACGCGCATCATTTTAAGTAAGGTGGGTGCAACATCGGCCAATATTCCGGGTTGGAGGT
>DIYD01000029.1 GCA_002428905.1 Bacteroidetes bacterium UBA6063
AAACCTGAATGAGGTCCTGGTCGCAATTCGACCCTGGAAAGATTACTACGCCAAATTTCATGGAGCAAAGTTACAACGCTTCAAAAAGCTAACCTACACTAGTGTATAATATTCTGTTTTTTCTGTGGTATGTGACCGGATGACACCGGCACTGATAAGATTGACAATGATTTTGGATGCTCTCCTGCTGGAGATATTGATCATTTTACGGTACTGGTCTAACGTAATTCGGTCGTTGTTTTCGAGGTATTCTAAAATTGCCTTTTCCTTACTACTAAACTTGATAAAACTACCTCTTCCTGATGCGTTTCGCTTCATCACATCCAACACAATTTTACTGGCTAACAGGGTATTGTCTTTCACGCGAACGTATGCCCACCATTTCCCATCTTCACCTTTTGCATAATAGGGTTTGTTCGCTCCTTCTTTCACAATACATTCGAGTACCGTTTTTCCATGAATTTCATGTTCGCCCCACTCAATATCTACCTCGGGCTTGCAGTAAAAGCGTGCCGCTAAATCGAGCATATACTTTTCATCTTCACTTTGCACGCCACATACTTTACGATTGTCCTTTACTCCAACCAACAACGTCCCCCCTTTGTGATTGGCGAAAGCCGACATTGTTTTAGCTATTTTGGCCGCACTGCTTATGGTCTGTTTGTAATCAAGCTGATCTCCTTCTCCACTTCGTAAATGTTCGTATATACGCTTTTTCACAAGTCGAATTTAGGAATTAATATGCACAAAAAAACCAGGCCTGATGGATAATCAGACCTGGCCAAAAACATAATTCACTATTACTGCTTGATATTACTTAATCGAAATTTCTTTTGCTTTTGCTTTCTCCATTTTTGGAATTTCAATCTCCAAAATACCGTTCTTCATTTCAGCTTTAATCGCTTCTATGTTGGCCATTTTAGGCAGGTAGAAGTTACGTTTGAACTTACCTGATTTAAACTCGCGCAAATGGTATCTGTCGCTTTTTTCTTCTTTCTCTGTTTTTGACTCTGCCACAATGCTTAATTCATGTTCTTTCACATCCACCTTCACATCTTCCCGAGACATCCCTGGCAACTGAACGTTAATTAAGAATGCATTGTCGTTTTCCAACACTTCGGACTTGGGCGCCATAAAGTGCTCCATTGTCGAAGCCCCAGTATCTGCAATCAGGTCGTGAAAAAGTGCATCAAATCCGGTTGGAAAGAAACGATCGGTTAGTAGGCTTTTTGCTGGTTTGAATTTTGTTAATGTCATTATTGAAATCTTTTTTACGTGTATTACTTAATTGTTGAGACGTATACTTCAACTGACGTGCCAACACAATATTCGCACCAAATAGTGCCATTTTGACACTATTTGTTTAAAAACAGGATAAATATTATGTCATTTTGGCGCTACTTGCCAATATAAAGTGATTTAATGACAGCTGCTCATTCGTTTGAACTGAACCAAAATGCCTCGAAAAACAAAGCATCAGTTGATTCAGTTGTTCCCGATGCACGGGCGTACCAACTACTTTATTGAACAGCACCCGCCCATTAGGACTCAACAGGCCTGGCAACATTCCAATAAACTTCTCCGATTGAAACTTATCTGGCACATCCAGTTCTTCATAGATATCAACTACGACCAGATCAAACCGCTCAGAACAGCTTTCTACAAATTGGAAGGCATCGGCACATTCAAGCCGGACGTTGGCCACTGGATTAAAATAACGGTGATAAGCATCTAACACCTCTGTGGAGTACTCTACCCCTATTTGATTCGCATTGGGCTGTCTGTTATGGATTAAAGCCGAAACCCCACCCGCGCCGTAACCTAATACCAGAACGTTGTGGATTGCATTCCAGGGCAACTCAACCTCTCGAAAGAATCGCGTATACGCCAATTGCAGATTACCGTAAGAATAATTCGCTTTGGCCGAATTAAGCATGGTAACGCCGTTATACAATACCACTTCGAGGCCAGACTTCTGGTAGCGCTCTAATCGTATGGGCCAGACATAGGAGGCCAGCTTTTTTAATACAAATAAAAAACCCGCCTTTTTGAGGCGGGTTTCTGTATAATTCTTAGAATTCAAATTAGTCGATCTTAACAAACTTCGTTGCGCCTGAATGCAGACTGCCTTTGATGCTTACCAGGTAATTCCCAGCAGGAATTCCGTCAACGTCTAATTGAATTGATGTATTCACACTAGCTACTTCAACTTTCTGTGTGCGAACAACCTGACCTGAATAGTTCAGTACTTCTACAGTAAGGTTATCATTGCCACGAACAGGAAGCTCAATATTCAATGTGCTCTGTACAGGGTTAGGATATGCCTTCAACAGATAATCTTTTGTCTTAGACACTTCTTTAATACCCGTAAGTAAGTTGTTCGTTTTCCAGATTCCACGTCCGTGCGTACCTGCATATAATACAGCGCCTGTGCGGCTACCATTCTTCCATACCTTGCTTTCGCTTTGTACCATCATATATACCGGAACACGTGGCATACTATCTTGATTAAACGTCCAGGTAGGTGTTGCTGCCGAACCATTTTGCGTATAGAAAATTCCTTCTTCTGTACCCAGAATAATTGTATTTGGGTTTTCGTAACTGATCTCAGCATCGTATACCGGCAAACGTGGTAATGCTCCCTGAATGCTTCTCCAGGTTGGAGATGCGTCTAACGCATTTTCGGTGATGTATACGTAACTTGTATTACCATAGTTACCAAATGTAACAATTACACGGTTTGGATTGCTTTGGTCAACCTCAATATCGGTTACGTGTCGGGTTCTCATTGAAGAAGGCAACGAACCACCAATATTTGTGTACGTGATCTCTGCTGGAATATCATTTCCTTTAATAACTGAAGTATCCCATGAAACCTGATCCAATCCATCAACACGCACTAAAGTAGAACCATTTGTTGCAGAAACGAAGAAATGAGCACCATCTGCAGAAGCATGCATTTGATGCGCCAAACGACCACCCCATGCATCTTCACCATCAAGAATTCTGAACCAATCTGGATTCGGTCTTGTTGATGCTTGATCGATAAACCAAACGCCATCGTTCAGTGGGAAGAACAAACCGTTTGAAGAATCTTCAAGGTTCTCCCATAGGTGCATCGGACCGTTAAATGCGCTACTTGCCTGACGAACCTCACCTCTACTATTTACACTTACAAGATATTCTTTTACACGCTCGCTCCAGATGGACGACATTGTACCACCTGCATTAAACGATCTAGCCATCATACCATTAAGAGTCTCAGCAAAGATCACATCTGGGTTGATCTGTGAAACTGCACAATGGAAACCATCACCACCAAGTACCTCAACACCGGATTGCTCTGTGTTTCCATCACCATCCATAGCAATACTTCCGTTATCCTGAGTACCTCCCATTACAAATCCGTTAGGACCTGCAGCAATACCGTAGAATTGAGTAGCAGAGTATCCATTATACAAGCTTGTGTAGTTATTCAACGCTGAATTTGTTGTTTTAGCAATACCACCATCGGTAGCGATATACATAATAGTTGGGTTTGAAACCGTATCAAAAATGATCATGTGCTTATCTGCATGAATACCGAAACGGTTCGCTTTGTGATCGTTGTTGTTACCAACAATTCTTGGTCCTGCTTCCGGAGTCCATTCTACGAAGTCACGACCACCAATGTATATATGTTCTCTGTTTGTTGGGTGAACCGCTACACACAGGTCAAATGTTCCTTGTGAGTGAGCGATCTGAGAATAACGCTTACCATCGATATCTGTAGGGCCTGATGCAGACAGCAACGTCGTTACTGAGAATGGAGCGAAGAATGAACTCATTGAACCTACAATGCGTTCAAACGTTTGCCCATTGTCTTTCGACTGGTAAACACCTCTAAGTCCGCTTGCCGCCCATGCATCGCCACGTGGACTTTCGAATCCTACACGACCTACCTGAACCACGTAAACATAATTAGGATCTGAATAAGAAGGTGCAACCACCATACGTGAAACATTCGGAATTGGAATACCCGTTACTGTCGAGTAGCTTCCACTTTGTTCTGGCGTTGTTGATCTATAAATCGTATTGGTGTACACAAAGCCTACACCATTTTTATCGATAGCAAAATCTTGTGCGTTACCGCCTTGAGCCAGCGACCATTTCGTGTCGTCATTCTCTGTAGAAACACGTAAACCTGTTCGTGTTGCTGCGAAAACGACATTCTTGTCAGGGTGCGCTACCAAACGGTTCACATATGTCCATGCCGATGTGATTGGAATACGCTCAAACGTTTTTCCATCTGTACTCTTATAAATACCACCGCCTGGGAAACCTGGAGTACCAGACTCCTGAGCACCACCTCCGGTAAAGCTTTCACCCGTACCGAAATAAATGGTTCCGTTCTTGGTTTGGCACAAACTCACTACCGACATGTCCTGGAACTGATCGTTAATCGGGTACCAGGAAGCACCTTTGTTGGTCGACTTAAACAAACCACCCATTACGCCACCGGCATACAAAATGTTATTGTCGTTTCGGTCTACCAGTACGCAACGCGTTCTACCACCAAAGTTATCTGGACCAGCAAACTGCCAGGATAACGGAAAAGTGGCTTTATTTTGACGCTTAACAAACTGATTTACCTCTTCACGAGCAGACAGAACGTCGGCTTCATCTACAATTCCTGTGTGCTGATTCGCACGCATCTTGTATAATTCTTGTTGTAAAGAATAATTCCAAACCTTTTGAGATTCGCTCTTCTCAGCTCTAGGCTGATAAGCGCGCTCGCCAGCAGTAAGACCTTTAGCCATCCAACCGGCTGTTGCTAAGGCTCCTAGCGCTATAATGCCTACGTAAACTTTCTTATTCATATTATCTAATTATAGTCTTTTTGCAATAAGTGTATAGGTTGCAAATATTATTAGTTATGTGCTTATAAGCAAGTCGAAATTCACCAGAGGTCGGTCACATTTTAGCAACGGATTCTAGTGTGTTTCAAACAACCACATAAAGCTAACAAAGTAAGTATAATACAGTTTTGGATTTTGGGTGAATGCCATGATGGGTAAACCGTCTGGGAAGTAGTCAATCGTCAGACCGAAATTTACCTGTTTAGACACTCGGGTATATTCGTGCCAGTTCAGCGCCACATTGGTTCTGAACAACACACCTGGTTTGTACGTCAGCTCGTCCCAACCATCGCCATTGCGGGCGTAACCCAGAATCCTCTCGCCGTCTGGAACGCTTTCCGGTGTATACCGAACGCTTTCGAATCGCACTTCGTCGTTGATCATATTCTCAACACGCACATAGGTAGGGCGTTGCAAGCCAAACGTCGGTCCAACAACGGTTTGCCATTGCAAATCGAAGTTATTAAACCGCGTACGTTGTGTTAAGGACTTGGAAAAGCCGTACCCAAAACGCGCCAATGCCACGTGATTGAGTTTACCGAAAACATACGGCGTTTTATTCTCTACTTCGTGATTAACAATTTTGGATTCTTTCAGATGCCTATGCGATACAAAATCGGCATAGTAATAAGGGTTAACTCCGTATCGATTAACGGTAGCAGACATTTTTTGAAAATTTACGCCAAGTCCGTTGTTGCGCCACTGCAGACCGAGCCCCCAGTTGCCAACCTGATCAACTGCTATTCCCTGTGCCGTAGTTAATAACGGCAACACAAGAATGAACAGAAATGACAGAGACTTTTTCAATAAATATCTTGTTTTTTAGATGGGTAAAGGTACAAATTTGACCTCGTATTAACAATTAAGCTATGTCAATAACTTCTCAGGTTGTCTACCAACAAAACCTTCGCACGCAATTAACACATCTTCGGTCGGGCAGTAATGTTGTTACAGACGCTCCAATAGACAACAATGGCAAAGGAGAAAAGTTCTCCCCTACCGATCTGATGGCCACATCGCTAGCCAGCTGTATGATTACCGTTATGGGCATCGGGGCCGACAAACGGAACATTAGTTTCAACCACGTTTCGGCAAACGTAACCAAGATCATGGCATCCAATCCAAGGAGGATTGCCGAGATTCATGTACAACTACAAATTGATGAGCAGTGGGATTCGAAAGAAAAGGAGATTATGGAACGCATAGCACATACGTGCCCCGTGGCATTAAGCCTGCATCCCGATGTTAAGCAAGTGATTACGTTCGATTACAACAACTAGCCTACTTGCTGTTGTGTGTTTTCGATCATTCCAAAGTTGTTTGGACATCCGTTGTCGCCTCTTCGAGCACCACAAGAAGTCATTAATGCTACAAACAACATCCCCACACATATAATGGCCAATACCTTTTTCATAATTTCCCTAATTTAGTGAACGCCTTTAATGTTATTTAACGATCCACAACACGATATAGTGCAAAGTAATGAAATAATTGCCTTACTAAAAAACCCCGAAGTGGTGTCGTTCCTTGCCTTACATAACAATGAAAACCCTGAAAAGTTGGCCCTTAAATACAGGAACAAGGTAGATTTCGATCTTACCAAACTTACCCAAATCTTACAATTATACCGTAAGGCCTCGCACAAAATACCACTTTGGGTAGAGCATCGTTGTGCGCTTCACTCAAAGTCGTACGAACAATGCACACACGCAGAAGTAGCGGAATTCAAAGCACGTTTGTTCAACGGAAAATCAATGCTTGACCTCACCTCGGGTCTGGGTGTTGACGACTATTATTTCGCCGAACGTTTCGATTCGGTTACCGCATTGGAGGCAGATCGCTCTACGGCAGAAATGGCTGCCTACAATCACTCCATTATGGGCCGACCCAATATTAAAGTAATCGACACAGACTGCACCAAATTCGACTTAACAAATAAATACTACGACCTTATCTACGTAGACCCTGACCGAAGACCTTCTGGGAATTCGCAGGTACATGGTGTAGAGGAATACCACCCAAACATTTTTGAGCACTACTCCTTATGGCTAAACCACAGCCAACAGCTGGCGATCAAACTAAGCCCTATGGTAGACCTTCATGTACTTGAATCAAACCTCGACCACCTTAAACAAATTACGGTTATCTCACATCGAAATGAAGTAAAAGAAGTCTTGGCATTGCTTGAAATCAATGCACCATATCTGGGCAGAACAGCGGTGGATATAGGCGCTACACAAACCGTGATGCGATCTGGAAAACCTGAGCCAAATGAGCCTATGGTGATGAACACATCTGGAGCGTACTCCATTGTTCTGGAACCAGGAAGGGCGTTTATAAAGGCGCAACTTACTCAACAAATAGCGCATGAATATCAACTGGAAGCCTTTTCGCAACATAGCCTGTATTTGGTTTCAAATGACTACGTTGATGGTTTCCCCGGAAGGCAGTTTCGGGTCATTGAACGATTGAACCCCGGCTGGAAAAAGATCAAAAAATACCTTAAGGCCAATAAGATTTCTGCCATCAACATCGCACAACGCAATTATTTCGAAGACGTACGTTCGATCCGCCAAAAATTAGGCATAGCCGAAGGTGGTAATGAATTCCTGTTATTTACACAGGACTATAATGGAAATTCAATTTGTTTACGCGCTCAACCGATTCTTACATCGCTTTGATGTAGGCTTCGATCGCCGCAGTCATCGAAGGTGAATCTGGTGTTGGCGCAGGAATATTATTCACCAACTGTGCTTCTTCAATAGCCTTATTTGTTGAAGCTCCCCAACCCGCAATACGCGTATTGTTTTGCTTGAAATCAGGGAAGTTATCGAACAACGATTTGATATCTGCCGGACTAAAGAATGCAATCACATCATAGAAAACATTTTCCAAATCGCTCAAATCTGCATTCACCGTGCGATACATGATGGCCTCGGTGTATTCGATGTTGTTCTCGGTTAAGAAGTTCGGGATAGAGTCTTTTCGGATATCCGAGCACGGGAAAAGATACTTCTCTTTCGGATGTGTCTTTACCAGCTTTAAGAATTCCGGTTCGCGTCCTTTACCGAAGAACATTTTACGCTTGCGCAATACAGTATATTTCTGTGTGTACAACGAGATCCCTTCGTTAATACAGAAATACTTCATTGTTGTCGGAAGCTCCACTTTAAGCTCTTCTACACATCGGAAGAAATTATCAACGGCACTTCTTGAAGTAAGGATAATTGCGGTGTGATCCAAAATGTTCAATCGTTTCTTACGCAATTCTTTTGCGGGAACAGATTCAACCTGGATAAATGGTCTAAAGTCAAGTTTAAGCTTGTACTTCTCCGCAAGAACATGGTAGGCTGTTCTTTTATCTCCGGGATCAGGCTGAGATACTAGAATACTTTTTACTTTCAAAATCCTCTACTTTTTACCCCTAGTTCACGACAAAATAGCCGACCAACAACAGAGGTGTTATTTCAAGGGTGCAAAGATAGATAATTATATAAATTTTAGCGAAAGGAAAGTAACTATAATAGACAAAAAAGCTCTTCACCAACCTCCAAATCAAGAAAATGGCCAGTGCGATTAACAGCGCATTTTCTACATAATATTTAATCGTGAAATCAGGGACATAATGCCACACCAAAAGCAACGGAAAAATAAAAAGTCCAAAACTGTACATCAACCTACTTAGGCCTACAACCATTAGGTTCGCAAGCATTTCGGACTGCAATACCAACCCCACGATGTAATGAATAAAATACTTCAATGCATACGCAATACACACGGCCAACAAAATCAATAGATATACCCGCAGCCCTTCTGTCATTGTAAATTTAAAGTCAAATGGTTTAAACAAGTACACCCCAAAACTGACACTGATACAGCTTACGAAAACCTGCAAGAACAGAATTGGGCCAATTCCAAAGCCCTTATCGAGTTGCTCGTATTGCGTTTTTACATTGATAAATGCGCTGCGAATAGCAAGCTTGTGCTGGAATGGCTGAAATGTGCGTATAAGGCCAACTAATGCCAATACGATAACACCTACGAGTAATACCCAATGGTTTTGGTGTTGTTCTCTGAGTAATACATCCGTCACCTGAGCAAATGCCGAAATGCAACCGATTGCAGCAAGACATGTGAGCAAACCACGTCTTAGAGAAAAAACACCATTATTCAGCCGTTTGAGCCTCGCCATCTCACAAAAATAGATTTAAATCACTTTTGCGCTGGCTTTGTCAATGACGTGCTGATAGTACGTTTCGTATATAGGGCAAATATTGACGATATCGTACTTCTTGGCATGGGCCAATGCATTCGATTTATATTGCTGCAGTACGGCATCATCCGAAATGATCTCCAATCCCTTCTGGGCCATAGCTTCTACGTCGCCCACATCGCAGGTAAACCCGGTTACACCATCGATATTCACTTCGGGCAACCCACCGGTATTGGACGAAATTACCGGAACTTCACATGCCATCGCTTCCAAGGCCGCCAAACCAAAGCTTTCGGTTTCGGATGGCATCAGAAATAAGTCGGCGATGGACAAGATCTCTTCAACCGCATCTTGTTTACCCAAAAAACTGACCTTTTCACAGATGTCTGAGCCGCGGCAATCGTGTTCCAATCGAACGCGTTCAGGGCCATCACCTACCATCAACAATCGGGCTGGGATTTTTTCCTGTATTTTTCGGAATGTCTCTACAACATCCTGCACCCGCTTTACGGGTCTAAAGTTCGACGTATGCACAATGATCCGCTCATTATTCGGGGCTACCGCCAACTTAAAATGCTCTCGTGGTTTTTTGCTAAATCGTTCTATATCCACAAAATTGGCAATGACTTCTATTTCGTTTTCAAAATGAAATATTTGCTGGGTATCCCTTTTCAAACTTTCAGATACTGCGGTAACGGCATCCGACTGACTCAACGAATAGTTAATCACCGGTTCGTACGTCGCGTCGCGACCAACCAGTGTAATATCGGTACCGTGAAGTGTTGTAATAATCGGAATCTCTATGCCTTGTTGTTTCAGCACATACTTGGCCATTACAGCGGCTGCAGCGTGAGGTATTGCATAGTGTACATGCAAAATATCCAGGTCGGCCGACTTAACGATTTCAACAATCTTACTTGACAGTGCAATCTCGTAAGGGGGATACTTGAACAACGGGTATTGTGATACACTTACTTCGTGGTAAAACAGGTTCTCGTTAAAGAAATCAAGTCGCGCTGGTTGATCGTAGCTTATAAAATGGACCTGATGCCCTTTAGCCCCCATC
>DIYD01000346.1 GCA_002428905.1 Bacteroidetes bacterium UBA6063
CCAGCGTTGTTGATCAATACATCTAGTTTACCATAATGATGTACCCCATCTGCGATCAAACGCTCACAGTCTTCCGGTTTACTCATATCGCCCGCGATCTGAAAACAGTCGACACCATGTGCTTTAACTTCCTCGTAAGCCTTATCGAGTTTCTCCGCATTACGACCATTGAGGATGATCTTCGCACCGTAACCTCCCAGTAGAATAGCCGTTGCTTTACCAATACCCTGACTCGACCCGGTAATACATACCACCTTGTCTTTGAAAAACGCTTCCATTAAAGATATTTCTGTTCTTTAAACCAATCTACCGCCTGGTTGATTGCAAATTCTATATCGGTTTGAGGCATATCCAGTTCATCAACCGCTTTCTGACTCGAGTAATAGTGGTACTCGTTAGAAATTAATGCCAGCGGATAACTAATTACCGGTTCTTTGCCTGTTATCTTTCCCACGATGGATAGCACTCTGCCATAAATAAGAACGGCAAACCCTGGTATACCAAGCGAAGGCGGTTTAACATTGAAGATCGATGCAATTTTGGTGAACATTTCATTGTAACTCAGGTTCGTACTTCCCAAAATGTAGCACTCCCCTATTCGGCCTTTGTGAACCGCATTAACTATGGCCTGAGCCACATCTTTTACATAAACAAAGTTTCTACCTCCGGGTGCATAACCTGGCACTTTTCCTTGAATTACGGAAATAATCATTTTCCCCGAACTCGGTTTAACATCGTACGGACCGATCATAAAGGTTGGGTTTACAATGAGCGCCGGAAGATTGTTTTCCTTTACCTCTTTCAATACTATTTTTTGCGCTTCGTACTTCGAGGTGATGTAATCCAGTTTGTATTTTGCTCCTTCAAATGGTCGGGTTTCATTACCTGGACTTGCTGCATCGCCAGGGCCAAATGAGTTTGCGGTTCCCACGTGAATCAATCGTTGCACCTGATGCTCTTTTACCGCTTTAATAACATTTACAACGCCGTCTACATTTACCTTCCAGTAAAGCTGTCCTTGATTCGGCCAGGTATCGGTTACCGCTGCAGCATTAATTACAACTTCCGCTCCTTTCATCGCGGTACTCAGTTCATCGTAATTTAACAGATCACCATAGGACACCTCAATATCGAGTCCCTCTAAGAATCCGGGTGTTTTCCCTGACTGAATAAAGACCTTAACCTTATGGCCATCTTCGAGTAGTAGACGAACCATATTATTGCCAAGGAGCCCATCGGCACCCGTCACAAAAACCTGCATCAGCTTTCCTTTTTAGATTGGCGGCGAAGATACCTTTATTCGGTTCATTGTAACAAATAAAAATAAGCCTTCTATCAATCAATTGTTCGACTAAATTTGTCGGCATGAACAAACAAAGTGGTTCCATCTTTATTGCCGGAGCCGGAGGAATTGGAAGAGCTGCAGCCTTGTTGCTGGCAGTTAACGAGACAGTGGACGTACAGGTTACACTTGGTGACGTCAGTCAAACTCAACTAGACAATGCTTTATCATGGATTCAATCCTCCGGATTGGATGTAAGTTGTGTACGAACACAGCACATGGAAAACACACATGAATTACATGGCATTTTTCACAATACGGATGTTCTTCTCGATTGTTTACCAGGCAGTTTTGCTCCTGAAATGGCGCAGTATGCTATAACGTTCAATATGCATTATGCAAACCTTACGGAATACGTTAAGGAGACCAAAGAAATCACTGCACTCGCGGAAAATGCCGCCACCGGATTTGTGCTACAAACCGGACTTGCCCCAGGCTTCATAAATGTGCTTGCGCATAAACTCTACCAGAACTTCACGGAAGATTTCGGTGAACAAAAACTGGAACGCATGCAAATGAAGGTTGGCGCTTTATCGCGCAATGCCAGTTCTCCCCACCATTATGCATTTACCTGGAGTCCAATTGGCGTTGCAACGGAGTACGTTAAGGATGCCGTTGTAGTGCGTGACCACGAATTGCAGTTGATCCCAGCGCTGTCTGGCAGGGAATTAATCACGATTAACGGAACGGTTTACGAAGACAACTTCACGTCGGGTGGTGCTGCCAACCTACCGTCGTACTTCGCCGATAAAATCAAAAACATCGATTATAAAACATTGCGATACCCAGGACATTATAAATGGGTGGAAAAAACGCTAAGTCATATTCCGCTGTCCGAAAATCGCGCCAAGAAGCTGTTCAACATCATGTTGGAAAGTATCCCGGTTGTTGATGATGATGTCGTTGTTATCTATGCTTCGGTTACGGGCAAAGACGAACAGGGCTTTTTGCGTAACTATGAGAAATCGCTGATTGTTGAACCGATGCAGATTGGTAACATACGCTTGCGCGCTATTCAATCGACCACAGCAGGACCTCTATGTGAAATGGCGAGCTACCTCTTAAACAACAACCCAAAAGGGATTATTCATCAGACGGATATCGACACAGACGAATTCTTAAACGGTTCATTTGTAACCTCGGTTTACGGCGAGTTGAATTTCTAACTACTATCTGTACATATTTCATTGTCAGCCCCTTAGGCAATGACCCCATGATCTATTCACTTAGAATTGTCATGGTAATGTTTTGAATTTTGGGCTGATTTCTTATATTCGTTAGGAATAATTAAAAGTGTTGCTATGGATTTTCAGATAAATAATATTTTAGTCGGTTTTGACAATTCTCTTTCCGCATTGGTCGCGTTAAAAAAAGCTGCTGACACAGCACAACGTTTCGACGCAAAATTACACGCGGTTTATGTGATTCGAGAGAACAAAGGTACCCCTCAGGAGATAGAGAAGGCGGTTACCGAAATTGCGCAGAACAAAGGCATTGATATTGAGTTTATCCAGAAAACCGGTAAAGTATATAAAGAGATCAACACACTTGAGCGTGAGATTGGTGCAGACCTAATCATTGTAGGTACGCACGGTGAAGAAGGGTGGCAGCCATTCTGGATTGGCAGTAATGCCTTTAGAATAGTAAGTTCAGCCAATTGCCCGGTTATCACCGTTCAGGAAACCACCAAGGAGACGCCACTCCAGGACATTTTATTGCCACTAGACGATGACGATACCACGCGTCAAAAAGTGCCTTACGCCGCAATTATGGCTCAGGCATTTAATGCTACCGTTCATATTTACAGTGTAACCCGAAACAAGGGTCCCCGTGTAAAACTACGTTTGAAGGCATATGGTAAACAAACCGAGCGTTACTTAAACGAACGTGGCATCAAAACCACGTTTAAATCGGATTTTGGCGTAAGTGTGAAAAACGCCATTTTGAACTATTCAAAAGAGGTTCGTGCCGGATTGGTAATGATCATGGCTGACACAGAAAGTGTAAGCGTTGTAATGGGATCTTATTCACAGGATATCGTGAACAACAGTAAGGTACCCGTAATGGTAATGCACAGTCGCGACCTGGCAATTGCCGGTGCGGTTGGTTACTAAACCTTAATACCCTTTATTTCTTACAACATGCCCTGCTGCTGGTTGGGCCTTCGGCATAATAATCATGTCGTTGATATTGACATGCTCTGGTCGAGATATGATGTAGTGAATGGCATCTGCTATGTCATGAGCTACCAAGTTTTCAAAACCATCATATAC
>DIYD01000298.1 GCA_002428905.1 Bacteroidetes bacterium UBA6063
TACGGCTATTTCGTTTGAGAATGCAATCAATACCATATACTATAAACATTAAGAACACAATTTATGCGTTAGACAAGCCACGAGTAATGGGCATTCTAAACGTGAATACCGATTCATTTTATGATGGTGGACGGTATTTGGATTTGGACGATGCAAAACGCCAGATTCAACGGATGGTAGAAGAAGGTGTTGATATTATTGATGTTGGTGGTGCCAGTTCAAGACCTGGAGCAGATGAAGTGCATATAGATCTTGAGCAAGAGCGGGTGTTACCTATTATTGAACTTCTTACAAACGAAGTGCCCCATATCCCGGTCTCCATTGACACGTACCGGGCCGAGGTAGCGCGGAATGCCGTTGCTGCAGGAGCCAGTATAATTAACGATATAAGTGCCGGGGATGATGATGCGCAAATGCTGCAGACGGTTGCAGCCCTTCAGGTGCCCTACATCGCCATGCACAAACAGGGCATGCCAAAAACCATGCAGGACAATCCGACATACAATGATGTTACCATAACGGTATTGGATTATTTCCGATCCAAAATGGAACAATTTAATTTACTTGGCATTAAGGATGTTATTCTTGACCCGGGATTTGGATTTGGGAAAACCATTGAGCATAATTATCGATTGCTCAAAGATTTGTCCGCATTAGAGACGATCCTGAAGACGCCTATGCTGGTAGGCGTGTCGCGAAAATCGATGATTAATAAGGTGTTGGGAACAAAAGCCGCTGAAGCCCTGAACGGAACCACGGTACTGAATACAATTGGATTGATGAACGGAGCCAGGATATTACGGGTTCATGATGTGAAGGAAGCAAATGAGGCTATTCGTTTATACAATGCCTATAATGAATCTTGATCTATGAAAAATCCCTGGATTTACCTGGCAATGGAGCGAAGACAATTTTTACCTGATACAGTTTGACGATATGGAATCGTCGAGGAATATTGGACTGGCTTCGATAAATAGAATTGACTTTTTAGCCAGGAAGATGATGTACAAACAAGAAGACATGTTTGGTTATCATCAGGGCATGATTTCGGAAGAGGAGGAATGGAAAGAATTTGAGTTGGATCGTTTAAGAACAATAACCGAAGTGGGTACCAGTTTTAATTTTAGTTTTGAACACGGCAAAGTATTTCTTACACAGGAAGAATATGATGCTTTAGACAAATAAGTATGGGTAAAAAGAAAAAGAAATTGGGCTTGTCTGATTTAGGTGGGATGGTGTTTAGCACCAATCCGGATTATGTACCTCCAACATATGACGATGAAGAGGAATATGAACCGATCCCGAATAACGAACAAACCTTATACGTGTCGTATGACAGAAAACAACGGAAGGGTAAAGTGGTAACGCTGGTAGAGGGATTTGAAGGACCGGATGAGGATTTTCAGGCACTGGGAAAGATGCTTAAAAGTAAGTGCGGAGCTGGTGGTACCGCTAAGGATGGTGAGATACTGGTTCAAGGCAACTTTGTATCAAAAATTATGGATATTTTGGTAAAAGAAGGTTTCAAAGTGAAGAAAAAAGGTGGCTAAAATTTGCTTTTGACATTAGAAGTATACCTTTGCGCCTTCAAAATTTTAAGTCGAATAACAAAAAAGAGATTTAATGAAAAATCATCCAATTATCGATCGAATCATCAATAATTCATCGGAGGCATTTATCAACCTAACTCCAGATGAATTGATTGAGCATGCACTTAACAACAACGAAGGCGAGTTAGCCGATACTGGAGCTTTAGCAGCAGATACTGGTGAGTTCACAGGAAGATCGCCTAAAGATAAATTTGTAGTGCGCGATGAAATCACTACCGACACCGTTTGGTGGGGAGACATCAACCAACCGATCGCACCAGAGAAATTTGATACACTACTCGAAAAAGTAATAAACCACTATACAGGTAAGAGAATTTATGTACGTGATGCCTATGCGTGTGCTGATCCTACATACCGAATGAATATCGGTGTTGTAACAGAGTCGGCTTACCAAAACCTTTTTGCCAATAACTTATTCTTACGTCCAACTGATGAGGAAGCTGCTGAGCAAACACCTGAGTGGTTGGTGGTAGCAGCACCAAGCTTCATGGCGGATGCTGAAATCGATGGAACGCGTCAACACAATTTTACCATTGTTAACTTTTCAAAGAAAATCATCTTAATCGGAGGTAGTGGGTATACCGGTGAGTTGAAAAAAGGTATTTTCTCGGTATTGAACTACACACTTCCACAAGACGAAGGCGTACTTTCAATGCACTGTTCTGCCAATATCGGTAAAGAAGGTGATACTGCAATCTTCTTTGGTCTTTCCGGAACGGGTAAAACAACGTTGTCTGCAGACCCTGAGCGCCAGTTAATCGGTGATGATGAGCATGGCTGGGCAGAGAATTCTGTATTCAACTTTGAAGGTGGTTGTTACGCAAAATGTATCGACTTAACAGAAGAAAAAGAACCGCAAATCTGGAATGCGATCAAAAAAGGTGCGTTGGTAGAAAACGTTCGCTTCTTTGATGGGACGAATCAGGTAGACTACGAAAACACAACGGTTACAGAGAACACACGTGTGGCGTACCCGATCAATCATATTGATAACATTGCTGTGCCTTCAGTGGGTAAAGAACCAAAGAACATCTTCTTCCTAACAGCGGATGCATTTGGCGTTTTACCTCCAATTTCTAAACTTAGTCCAGGTCAGGCGGGTTACCACTTCATTAGTGGTTATACGGCGAAGGTAGCAGGCACGGAAGCAGGTATTACCGATCCGGTTGCTACGTTTAGTGCATGTTTTGGTGCGGCATTCCTGCCATTACATCCAGCGAAATATGCGGAGATGTTAGGCGATAAAATGCGTGCATCAAACGTTAACGTTTGGTTGGTGAACACCGGATGGAGCGGAGGCCCATTTGGTATAGGAAGCCGAATGAGTTTGAAAAACACCAGAGCAATGATCACCGCAGCGTTAAATGGTGAATTAGACAATGTTGAATACACAACACATCCAGTATTTGGTCTAGAAATGCCGGTTACTTGTCCAAATGTACCTGATGAGGTATTGAACCCTAGAAACACCTGGTCAGATGTAAACGCATACGATGAGAAAGCCAATCACCTGGCGGGATTGTTCAACGAAAACTTCAAACACTTCGAAGCCGGAGCCAATGAAGAAATCAAAGCAGCAGCGCCAAAAGCGACTTCTGCGTCGTAGTTTCGATAAAAACAATATAGAAAACCCATTCGTTGAGTAACGGATGGGTTTTTTTGTGTTGGATACCAAACTCGTTAGGAAAGAAGAGTGCTGTGATTAATCTCGTTAGCATCGCACAACTAAGCCATATAAAACCTAAATTTGCACCCCGAAAAAACAAATGAATGGATAAGAATTCGATCATAGGTTACATCCTGATTTTTGTAATTTTTGGAGGTTGGCTGCTGTACAGCTCCAACAAACAGGAATTGCAGCAAAAGGAGATGGCAGAAGCTCAGGAAATGGAGCAACACAGGCTGGATTCTATAGCTGAAGTAGAGCGCATAGATTCGTTGGCTGAGGTAGCTGCCGCTGCGAAATTGAAGGAGGCCTTAATTAAAGAAGGAGCCGACACCAATGAAGTTGCAGAGGCTCTGGAGGCCTTGCACGAGGTAGAAGAAGTAGTAGAGGAAAAGCCGGAACAGTTGTTTACCATTGGCAATAAAGAGTTGAAGCTTCAATTCACCTCTAAAGGTGGAATTGTCAACCGCGCGGAACTTCTTAATTACAAACGTTCTGATTCAACCGACTTGTTACTGATTGAACCTGGCACGAATAAGTTCTCGTACAGTATTCCGTTGAAATCGGATGAGGTAGAAACCAGTGATCTGGACTTTGAAGTTAAATCGCAATCTGAAAGCCAAATCGTACTCGTACATAATTTTGAGGGTGGAGGATCTATTGAACAGGAATATACGCTAGGAGAAAAGTTCCTGGTAGATTACAAGCTACGTTTAATTGATCTTCAGGATAAAATTCACAAAAGAAGCCAGGTGCTTGATGTGAATTGGGACATGGACATTCCGCTTCAGGAAAAGGCCATGAAGAGTGAACGCGATGTCTCTACAGTCTATTACAAATACAAGAGCGAGAAGGGCATTGACTATTTATCGCCACGCGGTGATGAAGAGGAGGACAAACTATTGGCAGGCGTACATTGGGTGAGCTATAAACAGCAGTTCTTTATGTCTACCCTAATCTTCCCGGAAGGTTTGGATGAATCAGGTGCACAAATCAGTGTGGTAAAGGATGAAAACTCCGAGTATGTTGGGAAAATGTCTACCAACCTATCGGTGCCCATTGGGTTTACGCCGTTTGACGAGCATGATATGCAACTCTACTTTGGTCCAAACCACTATCAAACGCTTAAGAAGCTGGATATTGGGCTTGAGCGCACCATTGAGCTTGGTCCGAAGATCTTCAGCTGGGTAAACAAATTGATTGTAATTCCAATTTTCAACTGGTTAAGCAAGTTTATTTCAAGCTACGGTATAATTATTTTATTACTAACGCTATTCATTAAGCTGGTACTTATTGTGCCGATGTATAAGAGTTACCTGTCAACGGCTAAAATGCGTATTCTAAAGCCTGAGTTAGAGGCGATAAAAGAGAAGACCGGTGGAGACATGACCAAGATGCAGCAAGAACAAATGAAGCTGTACAAGAAGGTGGGGGTGAGTCCGTTTGGTGGTTGTTTACCTCAATTGGTACAACTTCCTATTCTGATTGCGCTATTCCGTTTCTTCCCAAGTAGTATAGAGTTGAGACAGAAGTCTTTCCTTTGGGCAGATGACTTAAGTACATATGACGCGGTAATCAGCTGGGGTACGGATATTTGGTTGATTGGAGATCACTTGAGCTTATTTACGTTGCTCATGGCTGCTTCGTCGTTGTTGTACACGATCTACAATCAGCAGAGTTCCGCGGGTATGAATAATCAAATGAAGTACATCATGTACCTGATGCCAGTGATGTTATTCTTCTGGTTTAACAGCTATGCAGCGGGATTGAGTTATTACTACTTCCTGGCAAACATGATTACCTTTGGTCAGAACTTCGTGTTTAGCAAGTGGATTGTCGATGAAGAAAAAATCCGAAAGCAAATGGAGGCCAACAAGAAGAAGAAGGTAACGGTTAAGCCTTCCAGATTCCAAAAGAAACTGGAGGAAATGGCTAAGAAAAGAGGTGTAGATCCAAAGCAACTTAGACGTTAGTCAAGACTAAGAAATTATATAATTAAACAGGGCTCGATGGAAACATCGGGCCTTTTTTGTTGGGTATTGGTTGAATGGTGATGGAAACATAAGTGCAAATGCAACTACAAATTCAGGTTTACTCGTACAAAGGTCAGCTGTCAAAAGTCAGCCGTCATCCATCAGCCGTCATACTTTTTGTTCTTTCTCGATACAATTTGCCTTGCTTCGCGCGTCAAACCACTCGAAATGACAAAAGGAATAGCAATAGAAACTCAAGTGCAAATGCAAGTACAAATTCAGGTTTACTTGTACAAAGGTCAAAGACGGTCAACCATCAACAGTCAACAGTCAGCGGTCAGCTGTCGTCCATCAGCCGTCATACTTTTTG
>DIYD01000027.1 GCA_002428905.1 Bacteroidetes bacterium UBA6063
TTTTCATTTTTTCCTTTTGTTACCTACCGTTTAAGAATTGAATAATGAAGAGATCAAGATTAATAGCATATAGTGTTTTACTCAGTTTTTTGGGTCTGAACGCGTGTAGTGTTGACCGACCAATTCCGTCCAGTGACCTTCCGAAATTCGAGCAGAAACTGGTCGTGAACTCGTCTTTGGATAATTTGAATCCAATGTCGATCAAGATAAGCAATTCGGCAGGTGCTTACACCGATGATCTTCCACAGAATTACGAGCAGGTTCAGGTTAGTTTGCGTCGTGCAAATTCCAGTATTGATATTCCATTGGTCTACAATCAGTTTGAAGAAGCATTTGTAGCATCTAGCCCAGCCACCCCAGGGGTCACCTACGACCTCATGGTTACCGATATGGCGAATGGAATGCCTGCGGTAAATGCCCGGTGCGTTTTACCGGAAGAAGTGCTAAACAAGCAAATAGGCTATATCGAAGGTGGTGGAATAGACATGGAAGGACTTACATCGGACTTATTAACCCTGAAGTGGACCGATATTGCCGGTGCGAATTACTACATCGTTCATTTCTATTACTATAGTGAGACGGCTAACCTCTTTATACCGTTTGATTTTGAATTGAACGACCCAACGCTGTCTGACCCTAAAACGGTTAAATTAAGTAGCGGAGGTTATTTATTTGATGATGGACTATTCAATGGTCAGGAGAAGACGCTGACCGTAGTGCCTCCAGGTGGTTTGGTCGCAGGGAATACCGGACCTAAATATCTGATTGAGCTGCGTTCTGTGACGGATGACTATTACCGGTACCACACTACGTTGCAACAGTATAAAGACCAGGATGGTGTTCAACAAACAGGCCCATTTGGTAGCGCCATCATTGTGCATAGCAATGTAAACAATGGTCTGGGAGCTTTCATCTCGTCTACCTTAGAAAGTGACACCATTCGTTAGTATCCCTAAACGATATTAATTGATTACCCGGGTTCGTGTTTCCACGATGTATGAATGCTCACTGGAACGAGCTTTCAAAACACCTATGCTCTGTGATGTTACCAAAATCCATACTGGATTTGGTGTCATGCCCAAAGTAACGCATACAACGGATCACGAGGATTGGGGAAAACCAGGTTCAAGCAAAAAGGTCTATGTTGCTAAATCCGTGACCCAAAAAGGCGGCTTTGCCTCAGTAGACAATGTTGTTGAGCGAATTGAAAACAAACGCTGGTTGATTCGGGTAGATAATTTTCAGTCCTGGATGCTAAGTTTTTACGTGTTTATCGGATCGTGGGAAACTACCGAAATTGAAGAGAACAACATACACATTGATTATACGTATGAACTGCATTCGCGCAATTTCATTCTTTATCCGTTGTGTTGGATTTTTGGCAAAACATTTTGGAAAGCATATATGAAAAGGGTGCTGTCTAACATTAGAGAAATGGCCTACACCAAAGAACCCTATCAATTTACGTAAATGCTTGTAATGTGACTAACAGGTAAACCTCAGCGATTGATTAATCATTTGGATCGCTCCATGCCGGATTGACCAGCAACGAATCGTCGGTTAGTGTCAACAGGAATATTTCAAGGTCTCGTTTATCTTCTTCTGTCCACCTGCGTGGAACAGGCTTTCCGTCTTTAGTGTGTTTCTTCAAATCTTCGGATAGGGTAGGAGACCAATGGAATCCGGTATCATAGAAATCAATCACTTCACGAATTGTATTGAATCTTCCATCGTGCATGTAAGGAGCCGTGTACCGAAGATTCAGAATAGATGGGGTTTTGAATTTACCCAGGTCGTTTGGGTTACCGGTCTGACCCATTAATCCTGGTCTTGGTTCCTCATCCAGCCCGTTATTCTTAAACTCGAAATTGGTGCTAAACGTCGTAATGGTATGGCAGTGTTGACAATCGCCTTTTTCCTCATCTACAAATACGTTGTAACCTCGTTCCTGGATTTCATTTCGGAATTCTCTGCCGGTTGGGAGCATGCGCGGATTGCTTGAGATAATGGTGCGCATGAATTGAGCCATAGCTTTACTCATATTTTCCACGGTGATGGTAGAATCGCAGAAAGCCTGATAGAACATGCCGGGATATTTATCGGTGTTGGTTAATTTCTTTACCGCTCTAAACACACTTTCATGCATTTCAACTTCCGACTGAATAGGAAACAATACCAGTTCTTCCAAAGAATTGGCTTTACCATCCCAGAAAAGCTTTCCTGAATAAGCCAGATTGGCAATGGGCATTGCCGTTCGTGTACCTTCAAAACCATCAATACCTACGCTGAAGGTGTTGACATCGGCAAAGGCTTTTTGCTGCAAGTGACATCCGGCACAGGCCAATGTGTTGTTACCCGACAGCATTTTTTCATAAAACAGATGTCTGCCCAGCTCAATTCCCTCAACGGTCAGTGGGTTGTCCTCTGGTATGGGCATCGGAGGTGTAAATGGAGGCAAGACTACTTCGTACGGTGTCCCACACGAACTGGCAGGTACCACTATCGGATCGTTCTTACACGATTGCAGTATCACCGCTGTGATCAGTGTTAAGCACAATCCTAGTCCTAATAACCGCTTGTAAACCATATACTTCCGTTCGTAAAGTGAGTTGTCATTCTTTACGGTAAAGATACATTAATGGTAACAAAGCGATGCATTTGAAATGTATTATTTACGTTACCTTGCGCCTAATTTAGAATCTGTTTGAAAAAGTTATTAGTTGCTGTTTTGTTGGTTGTATCACTGGGTACAGTGGCCAACGCACAGAAGGGGGAGATCAAAGGTTTTGTTTACGATAAAAAAACCGGTGAGGCTATTGCGTATGCAACAATTGTAGTGAAAGATCAGCCATTGGGAGCGTTAACCGACGACAATGGTTATTTCTCTTTAGGTGAAGTAGACCCGGGCACCTACTATCTTACCGCCTTCAATGTAGGATCAGATACAGCGACCATTACCGTAACCATCAAACCCCGACAACGTGAAGTAGTGAAGTTATACCTTTCACAACTCAATAATACCTTAGGTACTGCGAGGGTTGATCTGGAACGAAAGAAACGGGTCTCTACAGCACACATCGGAGAGGTCAATATAACACCCAAACAACTGACCCAAATTCCTACGGTTGGCGGTGAACCCGATTTGGTGCAATATCTTCAGGTGTTGCCAGGTGTTGTGTTCAGTGGTGACCAGGGCGGACAGTTATACATTCGAGGGGGATCTCCGGTAATGAACAAGGTGCTATTAGATGGGATGACTATATATAATCCGTTCCATTCCATCGGTTTGTTTTCAGTTTTTGATACCGATATCCTGAAAACTACAGACGTGTATTCCGCCGGTTTTTCAGCCGTTTATGGCGGCCGGATATCTGCCATCGTTGATGTACAGACCAGAGACGGGGATCGAAATCAGTTTGCCGGAAAGTTTAATGTAAACCCGTTTACATCCAAAATCTTGT
>DIYD01000317.1 GCA_002428905.1 Bacteroidetes bacterium UBA6063
ACCGAACAGGCATGAAAGTAGTAGTAGCTGGAGGAACGGGTTTTATTGGACGTGAACTGATAAAACGATATGTTCAAATGGGGCGGGAAGTCTTTGTGATTTCCCGCCGCCCCGTCCGATCGAAGAAAGTTAAGGCGGTATACTGGGACGATGAGCCTGGTTTAATTGATGTACTCGACGGTGCTGAGATGCTGATCAACCTGGCTGGTAAATCGGTCAATTGTCGGTACAATCGCAAAAACAAAGAAGGGATTTTACTGTCGAGGTTAGAAACAACTATACAACTCGGTAGAGCAGTAAGCCAATGTAAATCACCACCTAAACTCTGGGTAAATGCCAGTACGGCTACCATATACCGTCATGCGCAAGACCGACCAATGAAGGAGAGCGACGGTGAATTGGGTGATGGGTTTTCTGAATTGGTTGCCAGACGGTGGGAAGAATCGTTTTTTGATTTTGAATTGCCAGAAACGAAGCAGGTAGCACTGCGCATGGCTATTGTGTTTTCCAGGAACGGAGGCGCATTCCCGATGTTTAGAGAACTGGCACGATTAGGCTTTGGCGGTAAGCACGGATCCGGTAGTCAAATGCTGAGTTTTGTGCACATCGACGATGTGTTTGAGTCCATTGAGTTTATCCGTCAGAAAGGTATGACCGGAGTTGTAAACGTATCTTCTCCATCTCCTGTAACGAATCGTTTTTTTGCCTCAACTCTTCAGAACGTGTGGGATACATCTATTGCCCTTGATTTAGAACGTTGGATGCTCGAGTTGGGCGCATTTATGATGCGCACAGAAACAGAGCTTCTTCTGAAAAGTCGCTGGGTACTACCACAACGTCTCATGGATGAAGGCTTTACGTTTAGGTATACTGATATACGCGATACGCTTCAAGCAATAAAAGCGGCTGATTAATCAGCCGCTTTTGGAAATGTGCAGTGTGTTGAACTAGTTCGACATGGCCATTAACATGCTCAGGTCAGAATCAGAGACTTCTGGAACCGCTTCGAGCGAAGTATTTTCCTTGATGTGGAAGTCCTTGTCATACGACACATATTTCCACCCCAGTACAGGTACCCGAACTCCGATCTTAACCGTAAGTTTATAGCTCAGGTATCCGCCAGAACTTTTGAAGTTGTCTACTTCAAGAACAAACTTCACTACAGGAAAAGGTGACCAATCGAAGTTCACGTCCTTCGTCACTTTGAATGTTTTAGAATGCGTACCAAAAGGAGACTTGGCAGCGAGTACCAGAGCCAATTCACCGTCTACCGCAGTAGCGCCAATACAAAGACCAAATTTGTGAAACGTTGGAGTACACCATTGTACACTTCCAGATGCATCAAAGCCCTGGTATGATTTTCCATTTTGTACGGCAGTAAGCTTGTTAAATTGTGCTGAATTTACAGTTGTCATGATATTTTTTATTATGTGTTAAAACTTAGGTTGCTGATGTTCCCGAAGTGGCAACCCAACGCACTTCGTTTCGCTAAATATTCACCGTATTACTACCTAAAGGAGGCTGACCATTTGAAGAATTATACGAATCAGAACGAATCAAATTTCCGATCCCGGCCTCGACGGTATATACCCAAAATCGGGTATCTTATTACACGTAGAGCATAAAAAAGGCCACGTAGTAAACGCGGCCTGAAACCATCCGAGAGAAGGGTCAAATTGTAACGCCAGTATCGGCTAGTGAACGTTCGAGTACAAGTGCACCCGAAAAGGCATTGTTTAATTCAATTTTTGAATTCGAGTAATAGCCTACTTCAATCGTCTCCGTAGAAGTGATGCTACCAGGGCAACCTCCTGCTCTGGAAACGCTACGAATAGGAAGACCCCAGAAATGATGCCCTTTATAGGGCGATTTGTAGTTGATAGCCGTACGGCCAATGAGGTAAGCACGATACGTGATTCGTATTTTCATTACACCCCGGCTCGCAGACAACTGTGCAATTACCGATTCATTCGGCTCCAGTTTTACTTTAACCCCAGAGCTAGATCCGATAGTCACCGTTTTGGATTTTTGTCCACCTACACCCCAGGATTGACTATACGAAATGGATGTTTCTCCTTTGGCCTCTTCAATGAAATTTACTCCATACGTAAACTTCTGGCCAATCGTTAACGTTCCACCAGTACTCCAACTAGACGAAACCGTGTTGCTTACAGACTCCGAAATTGAGACGTCGAACTCTGCTGATTTAGAACTATTGTTCGAAAAGGTTTGTGTTTTTACCACCGAAGGCTCCGAGGTGATGGATAGAATTTCTGCTTTTTCGACAACCAGAACGGTTTGAACCTGCGGCCAACTATACCGTGTGTAAAGATCATGCCATGGTGTAGAACCGTGTAAGTACGCATCATTCGGCTTCTTCCCAAAATACGATTTTACCGCATCCTTTAGTTGACTGTCGCTTAGCTTAAACGTCAGGCGCTCCTGATCAGAAATAATGTGCTGGATACTGCCAGTAGCCTGAACAGACGATGAATGTTTGTCTCGTCCTGCTACGATTTGAATATCAATTCCCATAATTGAAAAAATTTGTTTACGCCTACTCTGAAAGGGATTTTCGGCTTTCTCCCGGTACAAAGCTTAATAGTATGGAGATGGGCGATATACCCACATACAGGTATTTGCACGATCAGAATACCCAGAAGTGGGTATGTGACTAACAAAGTGTTGCGATTTTTTTGTGTGGAATTGCGTGAAGACGCTGAAAAGCCGATAACGGCGCTAATTATCATTTAAATTTACGATTATGAGAAGTCTTACCCTATTTGTCACACTAATTGTTTTAGGCATGATTTCATGCTCAGAGAAAGGAGGCGACTCCACCTCCGATAACCACAACCCTCCACCACGATATGGCAGCGGGCAGTTTAATTATGATACCATTTCGCCATCCTGGACCGGATTGAATCACGACTCCCTGTATGTGGATACCAATGGACCAATGAACGTGTATTTCGTCGAGTTGGCCGTTGGAGCGTTTCAAGATACTGTACATATCGCTACAGCAAGCGATGACGCTATAGCCGAATCGGAAGATTCGGAGGTGCCCAACGTATTAGCTGTACTGATTGATGGAGAGTATCAGGAAAACAGCGGGTACGAAATGTTTCAGATTGTAGTTGCGGTAACAAGTAAATCCAATCCTCCATTTGGTAATCTACAACTTCTGGTGTTCCAGACCGATGGAACCAAAGAACGTGTTGCTCAAAGTTCGTATGCTTCAGCCAGGCCGAAAGAGAAAACACTTAAAACAAACTAATTGCTCCGGTATTCCATATATGTCTGCTTGCTGGTAGCTCAACTTCTACCTCCATGTACAAACGAGGTAAAGGCAGACAGTCGATCCGAAATTGATTCACTGAATCAGCTGGCTTATTCTGTATTTGAAACGAAGTCTGATCGCGCCATAGAGGTGGCAAACGAGGCAATACAACGCGCTCAGGCATGCAGGTATAGAAAGGGAGAGGCCGATGGAAGAGTACGCTTGAGTAATGCATTGCTAACACAAGGTAAATATATACAGAGTATAGAGCAATACCACATGGCCCTTACGATCCGTAAAGAACTGGAAGATGAAAAGGGCATTGTTGAATGTTATACGGGCTTGGCCAATGTGATGGTTCAATACAGCAGGTATATGGAACCCGATACGTGTCAGTATTGGCAGAATAGGGCTCGTCAGGTGTATGTGCAGGCCATAGAATTGGCCCAGCGAAATCACTATTGGGATCTTGGTGCAAGGGCTTTCAATTTACTGGGGATTTACTACGGAGTTAAAGGGCACTTTGATTCCAGTACAC
>DIYD01000226.1:0-578 GCA_002428905.1 Bacteroidetes bacterium UBA6063
CTGATTGGCCTAGTAGACGTAAAAGAACGTATTAAAGAATACAGTAACTACCTTCAATTCATCACCCTACGAAAAGAAAAAGGTATTGAAGAAAACGAGCCGATTAATATTCACTCGGTTTTCCGTGGAAATCCGGGTACAGGTAAGACTACCGTGGCGCGTAAACTTGGTAAGATTTATAAAAAACTTGGTCTGTTGAGCAAGGGGCATGTCCACGAAGTGGATCGTGCTGACCTTGTGGCTGAGTTTATTGGGCAAACTGCCCCTAAAACGAAGGCCGCCATCAAGAAAGCAAAAGGTGGCATCCTCTTTATCGATGAAGCGTATGCGTTGGCACGTAAAGATGACGATGCAAAAGATTTTGGCAAAGAGGCCATTGAAATATTGTTGAAAGAGATGACGGATGAAAAGGATATGGCTGTCATTGCAGCTGGATATCCGGATGAAATGGAGAATTTCCTGAATTCAAATCCCGGTCTTAAATCGCGATTCAATGTTGTCTTTGATTTTGCCGATTACATTCCTCAGGAGTTGCTTGAGATTGCAGATTTTTCAGCAGACAAGAGAGGAATACAATT
>DIYD01000226.1:650-8597 GCA_002428905.1 Bacteroidetes bacterium UBA6063
CAGACAAGAGAGGAATACAATTTACAGATGAGGCGAAGGAACTGTTGTACAAAAAACTGGTTGACGCTTACCGCGATCGAGACAAGTTCTTTGGCAATGCCCGGTTGGTAAATTCTCTGGTAGACGAATGCAAGATGAATCTTGGTCTGCGTGTAATGGATGCGAAACATCCAGAGGCTTTAAGCATGGATGACCTATCAACCATCACTGTTGAAGACGTTCAAAAGCTCTCTATTCTTAAACCAGATGCAATTCCTGACATTCCAATCGACGAGGAGTTGTTGCGCGAATCAGTCGCCAAACTGGAATTGATGATGGGGCTGGAAAAAGTAAAGAACGACATCAAAGATCTTATTAAACTCGTTCGCTTCTATAAAGAAACCGGTAAAGACTTTAGAAAGTCATTCTCGCTGCATGCAGTGTTTACCGGAAACCCAGGTACGGGTAAAACAACGGTAGCTCGGATACTTACTCAAATCTACAAAGCGCTTGGAATTATTGAACGGGGTAACCTCGTTGAATGCGACCGCCAATCACTGGTAGGCGGATATGTAGGTCAAACTGCCATCAAAACGGGTGAAGTCATTGACCGTGCCATGGGTGGAGTTTTATTTATTGATGAGGCATATTCTCTTACTGAAGGAGGCAACTCGGACTACGGTAAAGAAGCCATTGAAATCATCCTCAAGCGTATGGAAGACTACCGTGGTAACTTTATCGTTGTGGCTGCAGGCTATACCGACAACATGCGCCGATTCCTGGAATCTAACCCCGGACTAAAATCCCGGTTCGATCGCACCTTCCATTTCGAAGATTTTGCACCTGAAGAGTTGAATGCTATTGCCATCAACCAGTTTAAGGAACATCAGTTAACACCGAATAAGGCCGCAAAGGAATTGTTAAATAAGATGATGGAAGCACTATACGCAGGTCGTGACAAGTATTTTGGTAATGGTCGTTCGGTGCGCAAGGTTGTTGAAGAAGCAGTGCGAAATCAGCACCTCCGCATGAGTGGTATCACAACAAGTAAGCGAACCAAAAAAATGGAATCGACACTTACGGTAGAAGATCTTTCGACCATTCAACTTGCGGATGATGTTGCCAAAAGCGAGAAAAAAGGCATTGGATTTAAAATGAACTAATATGAAAGCCCTCTTCACGGTAGTAATGCTAAGTCTTACCTTTATGGTTTATGGGCAAGACAGCACTACGTCTTCGTTCTCTTTCGGAATTAACGTGGCACAAGCACTCTTTCCAACAGACAACGAAATCCCCACACTTACGATTGACTACGGTTTTAAGAAAAACTATCATATCAGAGGTCAGATTGGGTTTTATAACGTGCAGCGAGAAGGTTCCGGGGGCTCAAACTCTTCAAATAATTTTGGCACAAACGACGTAGACACGGTGATTAATAAAAACCCTTCAAGTCAGAGCATCACCTATGCGCGGCTGGGCTATCTGCGAGACATACCTCTGAACCAGCGAACCAAAATATTCGTAGGTGTCGACCTGTCGTATAGCACGAATCGTAATGTGGAAGAAATCGAGTTGAGAACCGAACGCAGTTTTAATCCTGCGCAAACGACCATCATTGACTTTAGGCAGAAAGAAAAGTCGAACGTTATTACTTACGGTATTTCCCCTACGGTCGGCGTATCCTACGCACTGGGTTCAAGATTCACTATTGCGGCAGAATGCCAGATACAGTATTACCGCAGTGAGGATCGCGGTGCAAAGAATTGGACCATGACACAAACCAATACGTTCAGTTCGCAGTTTTTTCAACAAGACTTTGACAGCCATACACTTCAAAATCAGAACCGGCAACAGTTTAATCCACTGGCCGGACTATACTTCTATTACACCCTACCACTTTAACGGAACGAAGAAGCTGCGCAAGAGTGCGTTAACTGTATCAAATTATCATCCAAATACCTCTCCGTTAACAAAGACGTCGGATATTTGATTTTCGGCAAAACTGTATGGAATTGAGTTAATCGATTTTGCTTTTTTCGATACAATAACGTTGGCCTTTTTTTGGAGCGCTATACTACCAACTTCATTCTCCAAACCCAGTGCATTCGCTGCATTAATGGTTAACGCGTTCAATGCCTCCTCCGGAGTTAGCTTCATATAAATACACGCCAGGCTCATCACGAAACTCAAGTTGCCTGTAGGCGAAGACCCTGGATTAAAATCACTGGCCAGAACAAACGGAACTCCTGCATTTATCAAATCACGTGCCGGTGTATACGGTATCTGTAAAAAGAAAGAACACGCGGGCAAGGCAACACCGTACATACCCGAATCTGCCAGACTTTTAAGGTCTTCAGATGTCATTACCTCAAGATGTTCTACGCTAATCACTCCATTGCGCGCCGACATTTGAACGCCTCCACTACTTGTAAATTGATTGATATGCAAACGTGCAGGTAAACCATACGCTGCTCCAGCCTGTACAATGCGTTCCGTATCCTCAACACTGAAATAGCCTTCTTCGCAAAACGCATCAATATAATCGGCCAACCCTGAATCTGCGACGGCAGGCAACATATCATTGATGATATGCTCGATATAGGCTTCTTTGTTGTTTGCGAATTGCGTTGGATATGCATGTGCTCCAAGGAAGGTAGACTTCACTGGGATTGGACTGTTTGTTTTAAGCCGTTTGATAACACGAAGCATTTTCAACTCTGCATCAAGTGACAGGCCGTATCCACTCTTGATTTCAATAGCACCCGTACCAAGTTTAATCAACCTGTTTAGTCGGTCGTACGCCTGATCATAGAGCTGATCCTCTGTCATGTTGGCCAATTTATCGGCAGAATTCAATATACCTCCACCGTTTTCCGCAATCTCTTGATAACTAAGCCCTTTGATACGATCAACAAACTCGTCTTCTCGGTTTTTGGCATATACCAGGTGTGTATGACAATCCACGTAACTTGGGTAGACGATCCCACCCTCAACATCATAGACTTCACCACTGAATGCCGTAGCATCCGTCATTTGGCCAAATGCCGATATTTTGTCGTCTTCAAATTCGAGGTAGGCATTTGGAATTGTGCGTAGCTCCGCCAGTTCCTCTTTAATCTTTGGTGGATTGGAGTATGTGACACCATAGAGTTTACCAATATTTATCAATCTTCGTTTTGCCATAATCAGAGGATTTCCGCTTTATTCGCAGTGGGCGAAATTACATTAAATTGCAACGAAATGGCTTTACTCAAAACGATAAAAGACAAATCACCTGAAGTGGATGAATCCACGTTTCTGGCAGAAACTGCAACACTCATTGGCGATGTTAGAATAGGTAAGAAAAGCTCCGTATGGTATGGTGCTGTCTTGCGAGGAGACAGTGACTCTATTCGCATAGGACATCGAAGCAACATACAGGACAACGCCGTCGTTCATGTTGACCCTGGCTACCCGGTTACCATTGGCAATGATGTGATTGTTGGGCACCTGGCCCTGGTGCATGGTGCTACTATTGGTGATAATGTACTTGTTGGCATGAACTCTACTGTGTTAAACGGAGCCGTGGTTGGTGAATACTCCATTATAGGGGCCAATGCACTGGTAACCAGCAATATGATTATTCCACCAAATTCACTGGTTTTAGGTAGTCCCGCCAAGGTGATCAAAGAAATTTCACCTAAACAACGCACCCACATAGAAAAAAACGCTGAGGCATATGTAAGGCTGGCCAAAATCTATCTTGACGCATAAATCTCATGGCTGTATCACATGAACCGGTTTATCCACGTTTAATTCACACGGCCTAATAATCGCTTTACTTTAACTTAATATTGACCCAAGTTACAAGTCAAGGCATGAACTATAGTGCGGTCAAATTATGCCTTGCAGATATTATAACTGAATCTCCATCTGGAGATTTTGTCATGATTTCATAGTTATTTTGGTTTAGTTAGAAAACCGGAGTTCAACGCTCCGGTTTTTTTATTTCTACTGTCAATGCCCATATAAATTTTTGTTATAACAATTCCTTGGGCCTTTCTGGCTGGCCCGTTAGCTTTGCGGGAAATTATAAAAACACATGTCTGTATTAGTTGGAAAAAAAGCACCTTCATTTAGTGCTCAAGCCGTTGTAAACGGAGGCGAGGTTGTAAACAACTTCACATTAGATCAATATGTTGGAGAGAAGTATGTACTCTTCTTCTTCTACCCAAAGGATTTCACGTTTGTATGTCCTACTGAATTACACGCTTTTCAGGATAAGCTTGATGCGTTCAAAGCTAAAGGCTGTGAAGTGGTAGCTTGTTCTACAGACACGGAAGAGTCGCACTGGGGTTGGTTACAAATGCCAAAAGCCGAAGGTGGTATTAAAGGTATTACTTACCCAATCGTAGCAGACACAACAAAAACAATTAGCATCAATTATGGTGTATTAAGTGGTGATTACGGTTATACGGAAGACAATGAATTGGCCGCAAGCGGACCAATGATCGCTTACCGTGGTTTGTTCTTAATGGACAAAGAAGGTGTTGTACGCCATCAATTGGTAAACGACTTCCCATTAGGCCGTAACGTTGATGAAGCATTGCGTATGTTAGACGCTTTAATTCATCACGAAGAGCACGGTGAAGTTTGTCCTGCAAACTGGGTAGCGGGTGAAACGGCAATGGAAGAGTCTCACTCGGGCGTTGCTGATTACCTGTCGAACAACTAAGATTAGTTAAACTGATATTGAAATCCTGCTTGGCAACGAGCAGGATTTTTTTATGCCATTAGTAAACTACTATCTCCGTAGCTCAGGAAACGGTAGTTATTGGCTTTGGCTTCAGAATATATGGTGCGCCAATCGTCGCCTACAAGGGCAGAGATTAAAAGCAGTAAGGTAGACTTTGGTAAATGAAAATTGGTTATTAAACCGCTAATCGATCGAATCTGATATCCGGGCATAATCATTATCCCTGAAGTCCCTGTAACGGCATGTAAACCATTCGATTCCAGATGCTTTATAATGGCCTTGATGGATTCTTCAAATGACAGCAACTCGTGTTCACATTCATATGGAAAGTGCTGTTCAATATCAAACGGGTTCTCCAGGCCATAGTACAACTTTATCCCCACCCAATACAACGATTCCAGGCTACGCAAACTCGTTGTACCTGTTGCAATACGCGTCTCTTTCTGCGCTAACTCACGCAAACAATTCACGTCCGCCTGAAAAAACTCTTCATGCATAGGATGATCCCAAACCTCATCAACTTCCACCGGTTTAAATGTTCCTGCACCCACGTGAAGCGTCAGCTCAGATTTTTGTATGTGATTAATCTGAAACTGATCCATAATGCGCTGGGTAAAATGCAACCCGGCCGTTGGTGCTGCAACCGCGCCTTCCTCTTTGGCAAAAACGGTCTGATAACGTTCGTCATCTTCCTCCTGTGCCTCGCGTTTGATGTAAGGTGGTAAAGGCATCTTACCAATGCTTTCCAACACATCACAAAATTCAATATCGGTATTCCAGCTGAACCTAACATATTTGTTCTCCCGATCTTCCAATGTAAGAGAGATCGTACAATCCGGAGTCTCAATACTCAATTGATCATCCTGTTTAAACCGTTTGGCATTGCCAATCATACATTGCCAAACCACATCTTCAGTGGACTTGAGTGATCGCTCAACTTCGGCATACGGTGCAATTGGGTTAAGCAGGAAAATTTGAATTCGCGCTCCTGTTTCCTTCGTCGCAAATATTCGTGCAGGAATCACTCGGGTATTGTTGAATACCAAACGCGTATGTTTCGGTAAAAGATCAAGAATATCGGTGAAATGATGATGTGTAATTTCACCCGACTTATACACCAGTAGCTTTGATGCATCTCTGCTCTCCAATGGCTTTTGGGCGATGTATTCCGTCGGAAGGTCGTAATCAAAATCGGAAATCTTAACCCGCTTAACCTCGTCTAAATTCATACTAACTCGAATCGTTTACCGGGCAATGCCCTAACCAATTTTCGAAACTCCAACTCCAACAACAGCATAGATAGTGTACCGGAATTCAGTTTGGTATCGCGCTGTATTTGATCTATATGTTGAGCTTCCACATCTTTCAAGGCCGCAAAAATAAGCTCTTCTTCCATGGATAACTGTAACGGCATTTCCCTTTTTGAAGGCTTGTCCGCCTCAGGTTCCCAATGCATAAGGTGCATTATGTCTTCGATGGATTCCACCAAATGCGCCTTGTGTTGTTTAATGAGCCAGTTACAACCTTTTCCGCGGTTATCTCCAATTGCACCGGGTATGGCCATCACCTCCCTGTCGTAGTCGAATGCGAGGTTGGCCGTAATTATCGAACCTCCTTTCACCGGACTTTCCACCACAAGTATGGCATCTACCAACCCGGCTACGATCCGATTACGTTTTGGAAAATTCTCTCGATCCGGCGCTGTTCCTCCCATAAATTCAGTGAAAAGGCCTCCCCCACTTTCAACCATACTTTCGGCCAGTCGCACATGCTGACCAGGATATATCCGATCTAAGCCGTGACCAAGAACTCCTATGGTTTGAAGATTACACTGTAGTGCCGATTTATGGGCCTGAGCGTCGATTCCAAACGCCAAACCACTGATTATAGTCGGATTGAAATCAGCCATATCGTTTATCAGTTGATGTGTTACTTCTTTAGCTTTTAAGGAGCATTTCCGGGTGCCAATTATGGCAATTGCCGGTGCCGATGTTGATGGTAATGCACCTTTATAGTAGATGGCTATAGGCGCATCGGGTATTTGTTTAAGCCGATACGGATATCGCTCATCTGAAAAGAATGCAGCCTGTATCTTATTCCCCTGCATAAATTTAAGTTCCTCTTCTATTCGGCTAAAGTCGTTGTAGGTCGAAATGTTCCAGGCGAGTTTTGCTCCGATGCCCGGTACGCGCTGCAACTTATGGTAAGACGTGTAAAACACCGATTGAGCGCTTCCACAATACGCAAGTAAGTTCTTGGCCAGAACAGGGCCAATTAGGGGAATTTGGCTTAACGCCAGTTCGTATAACATGTGTGGGTTAGTTGGTTGCCCACAAAGATAATCGAGTTAAAGAATCTATCTAGACGTCCAAGAGTTTAGTCTCATCTTCCCAATTAGACGATCATAACCGTAAAAAGCATCGGTATGGTAAATCAATATTGTATACTCATTTTCAGTCTCGGCGTGATTCCCTTCGGTAAACGAATATTCAATCTCTGCAGTTTTTTTATCCTCAACTACAAAGTGGTAGTTGTAATAACTCTGTTTCAACTTAACCGCCAGATAGTATATCTTGCGGTCTGGATAATAGGTCATTTTGAATTTTTCGTTCAATCGCCAGTCAGACAACTCACCGTATACATAAACATCGCCTGCAGATATTTCATTGGGCGACTTCAGCATAAAATGGACGAGGGTATAATCTCCATTCTCGGTCACATCTTCCCCATCAACATTTTGCACAACCCGTTTACCGTTGAAATCCGTGAAGTTCGTATACTGTAAATGCGCCTGTATTCCATCCGCTTTCAGGACGACATTAACCAACGAATCTGTGAATTTGCGTGCCACATTCTGACTAAAATTCCGCAGTGAGCGAATATCAAAGAACCTGAATTCGGACAAACCATCAAATACGTTCTCATTTTCATAATTGAACGTCAGTACATTATTGTTGACAAACTGAGGCTTTAAATTATAGATGGCATTGTTCCAGCTGTTGTTTTGAACGATCACCGCATTAATATCCATAAATGGATTCTGGATAAGATATTCCTTACAGTCCACTTCCAAATCCACTTCCTGTTTATAAAATCGATCATTTGGATTGGTCGCCGGCTTCACCTCACCGGTAACATCCGACTGCCGTTCATAAACCATAAAGCGCCGTGTGAGTACCAGATCTTCTTCATCGAAGTTCTTATAAACAATGAGTAAATAGTTTCCAGACAAG
>DIYD01000128.1 GCA_002428905.1 Bacteroidetes bacterium UBA6063
ACGGCCGAAGTTCTGCGGCACGCATCGGATGAGGACAGAACCATCGCACAACCTTACATTGATGATCTCATAAAGCGTATCTCCAACGCTCCCCATCCGGGCATCATTCGTGTTATCTTTCGATTTTTCCAGTATGCTACGTTTAATGAAGACCAGTCTGGAAGGGTAACCAATGTGGCATTTAACTATCTTACAGATCGCAATCAACCCATTGCCATCCGCGTATTTGCGATGAGTACTTTAGCGAATATCAGCAAAAGCTATCCGGAATTAAGACCCGAACTTATTGCGGTTTTAGAAGAAAACCTGAGTGAAGAAAGTGCAGGGTACCGAAACCGTGCAATGAAGATCATCAACAATACCTGGAAATAATGAAGAAAGGCCTCCTTTTGGTATTGTTCCTTATGAGTTCCTGGTGCGCTGTGGATGCACAGGCACAGAATATTCTGGTGAAGTATTTGAATTATATGCTAAAGGATACCAGTGAGCCAGCAAAGCCCAAGTTCATCGCCTACCCTACCGTAGCCTTTGCTCCAGAGACGAATTGGGAGTTTGGTTTGAGTGCTTTACTTGTGTATCGGGCCAATGAAGACCCTGTGAATCGCCTGTCTGAGATTAAGTCGTTCTCCTTTGTTACGCTGGAGCGTCAATATGGCACCTGGCTCGATCACGCTTTGTATACCGATAAAAATAAGTATTTCTTCCTGGGTGAATGGAAAATACAAACCTTTCCGCTTGCGTATTACGGCATTGGGCCTAATACGCGTGGAGATGAACCGGCCATCGTAAACAACTCAGAAATTAAGCTTCGTCAACGTGTGCTTCAGCA
This sequence comes from Bacteroidetes bacterium UBA6063, assembly GCA_002428905.1. GTDB lineage: Bacteria > Bacteroidota > Bacteroidia > NS11-12g > UBA9320 > UBA987. Next base: position 830 of record DIYD01000128.1, read on the forward strand.
GGTTGCCACTTCGATATTTACCGGCATCGAATTTGATTTTCAACGCCTAAGCAACGTTGGTTTTGACTGGCCGAATCAACAAGCTCCATCCAATATGCCCAGAGGCAGCGATGGTTCAACAAACCTTTCCGTTGGTTGGGGAATCTTATACGACAACATTCACAACGTATTAAACCCAAGAAATGGGAATTACCTCGAACTGGCACACCTGAGAAGTTCTACCCGCTGGGGTAGCACATTTAATTTCAACAAGACCTACCTGGATTTAAGGCATTATCAACCGGTTCGTAGCCGAAATGTGCTGGCCCTTCATGGCTATGGTCAGTTCACAGCTGGTGACGTTCCTTTCAACGAACTGGCTTTAATGGGAGGCGATCGTCTGATGCGCGGTTATTACCTGGGCCGTTATCGCGATAAGAACCTACTGGCTGCTCAGGCCGAATATCGCATGCTTCCGTTTTCATTTGCCAAGCGCTGGGGAGCTTCAGTATTTGCCGGAGCGGGTACCGTATTCCCGTCGTTTAATACGTTCAACAATAGAAACGTTGTTTGGAGTGCTGGTTTAGGACCTCGTTTCCTTCTTTTTCCGAAGAAGGACGTCTATAATCGGCTTGATATTGCCTTTACTTCAGAGGGGATGGGTTACTACTTTTTCATCGGAGAGGCGTTCTAATTGTATCGAAAAAAAACTCCCTCCCGTTTCCGAGAGAGAGCACTTAATTGGTTGGTTAGTACTCAACCTAATGATACACACTAAGTTTCTGCATAGCAGATGCGCCTCGATCATTAGTCATTATAAGCATATATGTACCCGCCTCTAAATCGTGAACAGGCAGTGTATACTGGGGTTGTGATTCAATGCGATTGATCTCTTTCACCGTTTTACCGGTCATGTCAACAAGCTTGATTTGATTCATATTGTCAGCTTTAATGTAAACAATATCATTTGCGGGATTTGGGAATACACCTGCATCCAATGCGTTTACAACCTTACTTGAAACAAAATCACCGTAGGTATATACAATACGTGCTACAGGAATCCAATCCTTTTGTAACGTATGCCATGCATGCACTTTCTCCTCAATCAGTTGCCCATTTGAATTATAGTGCGATGACACCATGTTGCGTAGATCATATTCGGCATGGCCAACATTCCATTCTTTGTACACCGTAGAGTCTAAATTGTGATCTGAATTGTACTTCAGTTCTAACCGGGACTCGGTTAAATCGAACTTCATCGAATTTACATCGTAGCCATTAACCTGGGTTGATGCCACCTTGCCTGTAACCGGATCGTACGTATTTATTATAGCCTGATGCGGTGTCCAATCACCATTTACCCAGTAATAAACCTCATCACGCGTAACCTGTTTATTGGAATACGTGTATCGTGACTGAATCTCATTTACAAGCACCCCATTATCCATCTTTTGCGTGGTCAGTGTTCTGATATCGCCATTGATGCTTGGGTTTCCCTTGGCATAATGCGTGGTATCCCAGGCGTTTGCATTTGGGTTCCACTGGTAAGATGTTGTACTTGACTTAAAGATCACAAAGTCGCCGTTAAATGAAATGCTCCCAAACGCATTGGTCAGGCGATTGACATTCACATACTCCTTGCTTACCGGATTCCACCCTTTTAGGGTCTTGCTTCGCAACCGGGTATTGGCATAGACCAGTGTTTCGGTAAAGGCCTGATCCCAACTTTTCGTTGCCGCATTGTAGTTTGAGTTTTCTTCAATTATGGAGTCTTCCACATTGTAGTAATGGTACTTGACCCTGGCAATTGAATCCCAATTGGATGTAGTTGGGTTGATTTGTAACGTTGTTTTTTCAATTAATCGTTTGGTTTGGCCGTGCCCAATCAGGCCAATCAATACGGTAAAAATTGTAATCGTTGTTCGCTTCATATTCTTGTGTTATGCTAATCAGATTACTTGAATATGACAAACGCTGCGCTTGTGAATAAAAAAGCCCTGGCAGATCCTAAATCAGTAATTGGCCGTCTTTCATCGTTATTTTCCGATCGGCGCTGTTGGCAAGAGATTCATTGTGTGTTACAATGACAAAGGTTTGGTTGAACTCCTTACGTAAATCAAAAAACAGGTTGTGTAAATCGTTGGCATTTTCAGTATCGAGATTCCCCGAGGGCTCATCGGCCAGCACG
>DIYD01000083.1 GCA_002428905.1 Bacteroidetes bacterium UBA6063
GGTTCCAATTTGTAAGGTGATGGAATTAAACAGGTGGAAAAACAGGGACAGAAAAAATGCCAGTACCCGGGTGCGCCTGTATAGCAGCATGGGTATAATGAGCAGGTCGTATAGAATTCCAGACCACGCCATAATTTGGAAGGAAGGCTCCCAGCGAAAGAACCAACCCACCAGTACATTATCCTGGAGCTTCGTGTAAAGAATTTTCCCTACTTCACCAGAAATCCAGTCGGGGTAAAGCTTGGCTATACTGGCGTATACATATACGATTAAAATGAGTACGACATACTGCAATCTGAAAATAGCGGGTAATTGGCTGTAAGGGCCAAAGCGCTTTTGTTTTGCATCAACACTCAGTCCTGCATGTGCAGGTGTAAGACACATCATAATGCACAGCATGAGCATTAGGTAGTGGTGGTTGTTGTAGCTGGTTTTGTGCATGAAGTAGACCCCGGCCCAACCTATTGTGAACAATACCATGGCCAATCGGTATCGATATCCGATCGTTATGAATATCGATAACAACGCCAATACACCAAAGTAGATGTACATACCATTACCGTCAAGCGGTTGCAGCCATTCAAAACCGATGAAGTTGAAGGTGAGTTGAGGTGGGTCAACAAACACCAGTTTGGTCCAGCCAACCAGATTTGAACCGATGGATTCAAAAAACAGGACCAACCCAAATAGAATGCGCCAAATGCTGAGTTGGATGTGATCAATTGGTTTAAATATGCTTGCCTTAAGCTTCATGTTAATCCAACCAAAGGTAAAATTCTTTCCCCATACATACATGTTATTTTAGAAGGTATATTTGTTCGCTATGCACACCTTTATTAAAGACTCCAGGATCGCCGTATACGATGGTCTGGGTTTTAAGTTAGACAGCTTTGCCACAGATTATACGGGCGGATTAGAATCAAAGAAACTCGGGCGGAAAAAACTGGAAAAAGACAAAGAGCGCTTGCACGATTTACAACGCATGATGTATGCAACGGATCGTCATTCTGTTCTGTTGATATTTCAGGCCATGGATGCTGCAGGTAAAGACAGTACGATTCGGCAGGTGTTTTCCGGTATGTTCCCTCAGGCATGTCGGGTGCATAGCTTCAAGGCACCAACGCGTATTGAGCTGGATCATGATTACTTGTGGCGTTCTGCTAAAGTCTTACCTGAGCGGGGTACGTTTGCTATTTTCAACCGTTCCTATTACGAGGAAGTGCTGGTAACCCGTGTGCATCCGGAATATATTCTCGGACAACGGATTCCTGGCATCAACAGTAAGGATAAGATCAATGAAGAGTTCTGGAAACAGCGGTTAAAAGCCATCGCCGACCATGAAGAGCATTTGGCGAGAAACGGAACCATCATTTTGAAATTTTTCTTAAACGTGAGTAAGGACGAACAAAAAGTGCGATTCTTGAGACGTATCGATGTGCCAGAGAAAAACTGGAAGTTTAACATAGGCGATTTAAAAGAGCGAGCCCGTTGGGATGATTATCAGCATGCATATGAGCAAGCCATCACGCATACAGCGAAACCACATGCGCCGTGGTTTGTGGTTCCGGCCGACAATAAGTGGTTTATGCAGGCTGCGGTGTGCGACATCATTGTTGGAGCGTTGGAACAACTTAATCTTTCGTATCCCAATGTGGGGGAGAAAGAGCGGCAGGACCTTGCACTGGGAAAGCGAATGCTACTGGATGAATAACAGATTTTAAGTCTGAAATATTAAAAGTTTCAGAAATTATTGAAAATATAAAAAATGTATTTATCTTTGTTCCGTGAAACTCGAAGAAGCACAACAAAAGTTTATTCAGGGCTGGGGCCAACTTGGCGCCAGTTGGGGCATTAACAGAACGATGGCTCAGATTCAGGCCGTCTTGTTGCTCTCGCCTGAAGCGTTGTGCACGGATGATATCATGGAGAAGCTTCAGATTTCAAGGGGTAATGCCAATATGAATATTCGAGAATTGTTGGCATGGGGGGTAGTGTATAAGAGCTTTAAACCAGGTGATCGAAAGGAGTATTATTACTCCGAAAAAGATATGTGGGATCTGGCCAAAAAGATATCACGCGAACGAAAGAAAAGAGAATTGGAACCTCTGGTTCGAATCTTAAGTGATGTTAAAGGCATTGAAGGAAAAGGTGCCGAAGTAGACGAATTTAAGAAAGTGGTAAAGTCGGCTGATCATATGGCGAAACGCGCTGAAAGTGTGTTGGATCTTGTGATGAAGCTGGATGAGAACATTTTCTTTAAATGGATGGCAAAAAAGAAATAGTTTTTTTTGAAACAAAGTTTCAAAAATTATTGAAAATACAATATGTACAAATAGTTCAATTATGTCGTACAACGTTATTGCATACAGTATCTACCTCATCGTAACCGTATACGTAACCGTAGTAGTGGGGTACAGTTTCCACAAGCACGGTTACTACCTCATCCTCGATTTGTTCAAGGGCAACGAACAGGCCTCTAAAGCCATAAATAACATGTTGCTGGTAGGGTATTACCTGGTGAACATCGGTTACCTCGCTCTATCCATAACTACCTGGCCTACGCTGCCAAATTGGGCAGAGATGATTGGCCTGCTCTTCGACCGGGTGAGCATCATTTTTATTCTACTTGGTCTGTTGCACGTGAACAACATTGTATGGCTTCACATACTATCAAAACGAAAGAAATTTATCGAATTTATAACTCACTAATATCTGTATTATGAAAGATCTAAATCTAATCGTAACAGCTTACATCGTCTACCTTCCGGTAGCTATTTTATTAACCTTTGTTGTAGCAAAGATTTTCTTCAAAAATTCTCGGATTTTCATGTCTGACATTTTCCGGGGAAGACTGGAAATTGCCAACAGTACAAACACACTTTTTGAAATGGGTTTTTACCTGTTGAGCTTGGGTTTTGCACTGTTTATCATGAAAGTTGAGGGCGTTTCTACCATGAGTCACCGCATGTTTTATGAAGTGCTCAGTGAGAAGGTGGGAACCTTAAGCGTATTCCTCGGCATTATGGTGTTCTTCAACCTGTACATGTTGTTCCGCGGTAAGAAAAAGACACGCGAGAACCAAATGCTCAAAAAACGGTTGGAAAACGGCGGACTTGAAAAACGCGTAACCATTAAAGGAGCGCCACAGTAATCACCATTTAATGAAAAACGATGAAAGTCTTAAAATACATCAATATGAGCATACAAGGTCTGTTCATATTCTTAAGCGCACTTGCGGTAATCAGTATCTTCACCGAACGCAACTCGTTTCTGGTGGTATACGTTGCATTGTATTTAGGCCCATACCAGGTCTTAATATCCATCATCGACATATTACGTAAAGGGCAAGACTCCAAACTAATCGGGCATTTTTTATTGAGTGTTGTGTATATAGTGGCCTGGTATTTATGTGAAGAATTTGGCGGATACCATGTAGAAGCATTCCTGGAAGATACGTGGTTTGGACAGCTGTTAATTTTCGCACCACCGGCCTTGTTAGCAACCTACCACTGGTACATCACGTTTACTCGATTCAACCCAATTAAACCGCTACCCCGACCACACGTATTTGACTTATGAAAGCGTTGAATTTCAAGATGCAAATTGCCTTACTGCTGCTCACTGTATCAAGTTTGATCATCGAGGTCTGGCCCATTATGGTTGCTGTATTAGGGTTGTACCAGTTAACCGTTTCGGCGATTGACGTACTTCTCAATTGGGCTAAATCGAAACTCTGGGTACACCTTTCGAGCAGTATTGTTTATCTGGCGGTTTTAGTTGTGCAACCATCGCTAAGCTTTGTAGACTCTGACCTGTTCATTTATGGTGTGCCGGTTCTGTTGGCTGTACATCATTGGTACATTTCGTTTGTTACGTATTATCCGTACAAGCC
>DIYD01000194.1 GCA_002428905.1 Bacteroidetes bacterium UBA6063
AGACGATTGGCCTGCTTCAGCCACTTCCTGCTTCGAAGCGTTGGTCTTTAAAGGTGTTTTATCCGAAGCTGATGCAACTGTTTCTATAGCACCAGGTGTTTGCAATTCATCTGCAGGCATTTCCACCGTTTCGCCTGGCTCAATGGTTTTTGTTGTATGATTCGGATCTACAATTTCAGATGCAGTTCCTACCAGCCCATCTACATCATTCGAGAAAATGACTGTTTTCCAAAGTGGATATGACCCGGCTACAACAGCCAAAATCGCAGCATATCTCAACCACTTTACACCCGCAAAAGCAAGAACCGTGGTTTCCTTCTTTAACAAACTCTTTTTGTTTGCATACGTCACTTCAGGTGCTGTTAGTTTTGTTGATTGCAACAAACTCCACTCTTCCTCAAGTGCTTCGTCGTTTTCCATCTGTGCTAGAATGTCTGCTTCCTCACTGGCTGAAAGTTCGTCTTCCAGCAGTTCAAATAGCTTCCATTCCATGTCTTCTCTTTTCTTCATCGAATTCTTTTTAATTGTCTTCAGATGATTGTTTCTGGCACTATAACACCAATTGCATGTCTTTTAAAAAGGCTTTCAAAAACTGTCGAGCACGGTAGATGTTAATCTTAACCTGTGCTTCGGTCATCCCAGTTATCTCAGCAATACTTTTATAATCATACCCCTCATAATCCCTTAGCAATATGGCTGTCTTCTGTTTTTCTGGCAGTCGTTCAACTGCCGAGTTTATGATTTCCATGGCATCGGAATACTGTTCACTATGGCTGTATCGTTGTTCCGATACTTCATCCATACTCGCTGCTCGTTTCGACTTACGTATAATGTCTATACAGTTATTGTAAGCAATTTTGTACAGAAAAGCCTTTGCCGTGGCAATCTCCACTTTGTCCTTTCTGACCCAGAGTTTCTCAAATGTGTTTTGCACTACGTTCTCGGCCTCAAACTCGTCGCGTAAATTCTTCAGCGCGAATCTGAAAATACCATCCGAGAGTGTCTCCACACAATTATTATACTCCTTAGTGGTCATTAATTGTTAGTGTTACGTGTGCCAATGACAAAAGTTACAATAAAGGTAGTTTTTTTCAGTCGGAGAGTCCAACTACCTAATAATCAATGCCATAATTTGACTAAAAGTCTGCATTTTTCCTCACCTTTGCACCGTGAAAGATTCTAAGCCCTGGTTTGAGGAATGGTTCGACTCACCGTATTACCATATCCTGTATGGTCACCGCGATGATAATGAAGCCAGACTATTTATAAAGCAGCTTCTCGACAAGCTGAAGCCACAGCCTGATGCAGAACTACTTGACCTGGCCTGTGGCAAAGGTCGTCATGCTTTACAGATGGCAAAGCGCGGTTATCGGGTAACCGGGATTGATCTGAGTGCGAACAGCATAAACGCCGCACAACAATTGGACCATGAAAACCTTGAATTTCATGTTGGAGACATGCGTCATGTGCATTTCCCAAATCGTTTCGACTATGTGTTCAACCTGTTTACCAGCTTCGGTTATTTCGATTCAATTCATGGACATAGTGAGGCATTGGAAGCCATATACGAGCAACTAAAACCCGGCGGCATATTGGTGTTGGATTACCTTAACGCAACCCGTGTAGAACAGGAAGTACTGCGTGCTCCAAACCGAGAGGTTACGCTCGAAAACATAACATTTAGCACACGAAAACGCATTACCGATCGGTTCATTTCGAAGGAAATAAGCTTCACAGATAACGGAGAAGATTTCTTGTTTTATGAGCATGTATGGCGACTAAACTTGTCTGATTTTGAAGAATTATTGAAAAAATCAGGGTTCAAAATCCAAACAATTTATGGCGATTACGAGTTAAAAAGTTTTACCCCTGCTTCTTCTGATCGCTTAATTCTGATTGCTGAAAAGTAGATGTTTGAGTTTCTGCACCATATCGACACACAATTGTTCTTTCAGGTAAATCACTGTATGAGCAATGATTTTTTTGATGCGATTATGCCTGCAGCGCGTACAAAAACCACCTGGATACCCTTGTACGCCGTTATATCTTTTTTGATCATTAAGAAATATAAATTCCAGGCAATTTACGTCCTGGGGTTTGCCTTACTAACTCTCCTGATCGCTGATCAGTTGAGCGCTCATATAATTAAACCGCTTGTTCAACGCCCAAGGCCATGTAACGATGCTGAAATTGGCGCCATGGTTCATAACCTCATCGACTGTGGCAGTGGTTATAGTTTCGTTAGCAGTCATGCCACAAACCACTTTGGACTGGCGTCGTACTTTATATTGGTGTTCTCCAGGCCAAGTAATCGATTTTATGTGGTATTAGGTTTTGTTTTCTGGGCTTGCCTCATTTCTTTTGCGCAAGTGTATGTAGGTGTACATTATCCTTTTGATGTTGTTGTTGGCGGAATCCTTGGAGCCCTGATAGGCTATGGTTTTGGATGGGCAAATCGCTACACACTTTGTACACGTTGTGGTAAAACCTTATAAGCAAAGCATTAAGCATTGAATTTCTGGTCCTATTTTGTTCTGTTTTTTTTTCCTTTTTTGGGTGGTACGATTGGGTTGATCATTCAAACACAGAAAACCGAATACCTCAAACTTTTCCTCGCTTTTAGTGGCGCGTTTCTATTCTCTATAACAGCGATCAGCATTATTCCTGAGGTATATGGGCAGGAAACTCAATGGGACGTTGGCTACTTTGTTCTGGGTGGTTTTTTCTTGCAGATAATCATTGATTTATTCTCACATGGTGTTGAGCACGGTCATCTGCATCACCACCAAACCAACAAAAAACCGTACGGCATTTTTATCGCCCTGAGCATTCACGCGTTTCTCGAAGGCATGGCCGCGGGTAGTAACCTGTTTTCAGATCACATCCATTCCAATTTTGTTTTTGGTATTGCCATGCATGAGATACCAGCCGCCTTTGCACTGATCACCATACTGAAAGCATCCGATGTAAAGCGTCGCTATCTATACGGTTGGCTGGTGTTATATGCCTTTATGACCATCGCGGGGGCACTTTTCAGTCAATTTGCTGTAAGTCAGGCACCTGCAATTGAAAACTACATGGTTTACCTTGTAGCCATTGTAATTGGTGTATTCCTGCACATCTCCACGACCATTTTATTTGAAAATACCGAAGACCATCGATTTAGTCGCTTTAAACTGATTGCTATAGCCATTGGCGTTGGCATAGCCTTGCTTAGCACGCTAGTGCACATCCACTAGGGCTTTATTCAATTTGAATCCAACCAATTTTATACGTCTTTCGCGAGCGTAGATAAACCACAGCTCTTCCATCGCGTGTGGCCTGAAATTCCTTAACAACCGGTCGATGTTCTTTGCGTTCAACCATTCCCATAGATTCCATTTCTTTCTCGCCTTCAATGTCAATTTTGGCATGTACCAGATGGTTACCTTTAAAGGCTTCTCGGTTACTACTTTTCGTATAACCTAAGCCTGGAACCATGTTACCCGTTTCCAGGAAGAAGAAATGAAGGGCGTCGTCTTTAACCACCAGATTAAAACTGCTGTAATAACCGTAATCGTTTGTGGAGACCTGCGTCTTTTGAATCTTTTCATTCCACTCGATTTCTCCGTCTGCATCAAAACCTACCACAATAATGTCGTTGTAATGGTAGTAATAGGTAGTGGTGGTTCTTCCATTGGCATCGGTAGTCGTAGACTCGGTCACATAATACTG
>DIYD01000215.1:0-305 GCA_002428905.1 Bacteroidetes bacterium UBA6063
TCATTTCCGGAGTTCGTGTCTGAACAAAGTGCCGATAAGAAACGCGTTGTGGTGGCCGGTAGCCATGGTAAAACCAGCACTACGGCCATGATTATGCATGTATTGCGTAAGCAAGGCATCGACTTTGACTATTTGGTAGGTTCGAAACTGGAAGGCTTCGATTTAATGGTACGGCTTTCAGACGCCCCATTGATTATTCTGGAAGGCGATGAATACCTGAGCTCTCCCATTGATCGAAGACCAAAGTTTTTGTGGTACAAACCACACATTGCCATAATTACAGGCATTGCCTGGGATCATATCAA
>DIYD01000215.1:373-2980 GCA_002428905.1 Bacteroidetes bacterium UBA6063
GATCATATCAATGTATTCCCAACATTCGAGATGTACGTTAACCAGTTTCAGAATTTCGCAAAAACAGTACTTCCGGGTGGAAGTCTGATTTATTACGATAAAGACAAAAACCTCAAGAAAATAGCTTCTGTAATTGAGGGCATACATCTAACGCCTTATGATGGTGGTCACCATAGCATAGAAGATGGTCAGGCCATTATTCGATATAAAGACCAGAACTACCCCATGCAGGTCTTCGGTCAGCATAATTTTGAGAATATGAGTGCCGCGGTAAGGGTGTGTTTTGAATTGGGTGTGCCTATGGAAGATGCGTTATACGCATTAACCTCCTTTGAAGGCACTGCAAAACGGCTTGAAAAGGTTTATGACCAAAATGATCTTTTGATTTTCCGGGATTTTGCACATTCACCAAGCAAGGTTAGGGCTACGGTAAATGCAGTGAAATCAACATACCCCGATCACCATGTAATTGCTGTTCTGGAATTACATACATTCAGCAGTCTAAGTAAAGACTTTCTACCTTTTTATCACGAAACTATGGAAGCAGCAGACCAGGCTTTTGTGCATTTCAACAAACATGTATTCGAACTTAAACGAATGAAGGTGTTGTCTTCGGAAGAAGTTAAAACTCAATTCGGACATGTTGAGGTTGAAACAGATATCGAAGCCCTCTGGACTCGACTGCAATCAGAGCGCACAGATAAAACCGTTTATCTTATGATGAGTTCGGGCAGCTTCGGCGGTAAGAACCTGATGGATCTGGTTTAAAACAAATACCGGGCTTGTACACGCCCAATATGGATGACCGGGTTGTCGGTTTCTATGTTCGGATTGCGGACGGTGATGCTCTGTCTTCCATCGTAGTTCAATACTACTTGAATACTATTGGCAAAACGGCGCTCTATTTGAAGGTTCCATTTGAGATTATTACCGTTTTTCAAACCAAGCAATAACTCATATGCCACCGGCGAATTATCGTTTCCGTTGTAGTTAATGTTAACAAGCCCAAAATTTGTTCGAATGGTTCCTTTATTTAATGCGTTGTATCGTATTTCACCCGTAAAATCATGATTGTATGTGGTTTCATTCCCAAATTCAGGTCGGTTTTGCGCCTCGAAATATTGATAATACACTTCCACTCTAAGCTGCGTTCTGAATTGGTACCCTAACGTTGGTTTAATGGATTGATAGGTGTAATCGAAAGCCCGATCGGTTAGAAATTGAGATGTATAGATCTTGTTTCCCGCTAGGGCTTCGGTGACGAATTCGTAGTTCTTGTTAATGTTATACCGCACTTTGATCTTGTTCTCCGTATTGGATCGGGCATCAACACCATTGATCAGTAGTATCTTGTTGCTGGTTTGAAAATACTGCCAGTCCATGCCAAACTTAGGACTGGTTTGATTGAATGAAAGGATGGTACGCAAGATGGAATTTGTTGTTAACAGCGACGTGTCTTCTACATTTTGTACAAACGGATTGAAAAACGTTTCGTTGTTGTCAGTGACCTTCTTTACCACCTTTACTGAGGTAACATTACTAAACCGTCGTATGAACTTCAGGTAAGATTTGTTGGTTTTGCGCAGCAGGTTCGCCGGACGAATCCGTATGTTTTGATTGTATTCGCTTGAAAAAGACTTAATGAAACCCTGTACCGGTAAGAATTGTCGAATAAAGTTAGCCCGACCAGCGTCAAAGCTAGAGGCCAGTTCAAATTCATTCAGGCTCTGAACACCGTTACTGTCGTAGTCGTTCCAGACGTAATTCCCATTTCCGTCTCCAACTTCAAAATATGTGAACTGCCGCTGTTGTTCCTGACCAGTTCCAAGTTGATAGTAAGCGGTGGTGGTTAAAAACTTCCGCCAGAGATTAATGCGCGTTTCAAGTCGGCCTTGTAACGTGTTCTCGGGTTGATCTTGCTTTATCGCAGTATCTAAAATGATAAGTTGGCGATACGTTGAAGTGAAGTTAAACTGGGCATTACGACTTTGGGTCCAGTTCAATTCCAGTTGCGCATCACGGCCATCGGTTGACGATGCAAATTCACCGAATTGACCTTTATCATCAAGCCTGCGTTTTACGGTTAAACCATAATTGAGTTTGTTGGAGTCACCACTGGATACACGCAACTGCATTTGATTGAAGGCATAACTGTTGTCAAAAATAGAGTCAGAGTTTCGGCTAAACGCACTTTGTTCCTGCTCATACTGGAAGGACGAACGAATCCATGAATTGCGTTGATCTATTGCACCAAAATAACGCTGAAACTGATTGGTTTGTTCTACTCCGGCCATGGGTATATTGCTCCGGATATTCTCTACACCTCCGCGAATGGCATACTTGTCTTTATTGTACACCGTAGAATAGGATTGTGCTAGTCCGGAGTGGTTATTCCCTTGTTGGTAGAAAGACTCATTGATATTCAGTCGAAAGGTCTTGCCTTTGCTCAATGTCAGACCAAGCAGTGCAATTTGCTCATCAAAGAATGCCTCTTGTTCAACAGGGTTTTCCAACGTTCTGTTCCATTGTCGATAGAATTCCACATTACGATAGCGTTCGATATAACGAAAGTCTTGCTGTGTTAATTCGTACGACGCCTCCGTATTC
>DIYD01000238.1:0-3311 GCA_002428905.1 Bacteroidetes bacterium UBA6063
TCCTTTTGGGATGCAGATGGAACAACGATCTTACACCTTTAATATTGGGGATTACAGGTTTGGTTTTAACACTCAAGAAAGAGATGATGAGATTTATGGGCAAGGTAACTCGAATACAGCACAATTCTGGCAATATGATTGTAGAATTAGTAGAAGGTGGAATTTGGACCCTAAGGGAATTGTTGGCACCAGTGACTACTCCTGTTTTGGGAATCAACCATTATTCTATACAGATCATGAGGGCGACACTTTAAGAGGTGTTTCACGAAGGTCAGCACAACGAACAAAAACAATTATTGATGAAACCTTTGAAGGATCCAAATATGATAATTTCAGAAACTTAATTAACATTGGCGCCGATGGTAGAACGTTCGATCAAATCACTCAGGCAGACTTTCAAAACGCTACATCAGGACTCACAGCAGATGAACAAGCACTTGCTGAAGGCTACTTCCATGCGATTACTGATGGAGTGGTGCACAATGTGAGTGTCGTAGATCAAGGGCAAACCATTGATGGCCCGAATGCTGCAGCACTTAATGCTGCTGGGGGGACAACTGCCAGTGGTGCCTCTTTCACAGCTGCAAATACAGGCAGTGATATCGATCAGGCGTTTGGTGGAGGAGTTAATATGCCTGTTGCTGGTGGAGATCTGACAATAATCGTTAGAAACTCAACTGTACCCATAACCGACTTCAGACATTCCACTACAGGTGCGAGCATCACTAGATATTCTAGCTTAGAAAGGGAGTTACTTGCACATGAGATGTTAGGGCATGGTTTAGGTAGATCAACAGGTAGTGCGACATTTGGGCATGCGGATGCTATTCAATTGACTAATTTATATTTGAGAGTTAAAGGGGTCAACTGGAGGTATAGAGACGGAACTGTACATGGTACCGGGGTAGCTATTCCTCAGGCAACCGCGACCGCTATACCTGCTTATTTACAACGGGTTCCATGATTAGTAAAAGAATACTTCTGGCAATGATAGGATGGTTGTGTTTGGTGTACCACTCGAAGGCACAGGAACTTAGGGTGCTTAGAGTTCATCAAGTACAAAAGCAAAATTCACCGCCTATGGATTCAACACATCGGTTGATTTCGATTACTTTAAACATTGTAAATGACACGTCAATTGACTTATATTATCGTACCAGTACGTGTAACGGAATATTGTATGTCTTGGAATTTGACACTAGTCTGGCTAGTCCCTACCCAACTGTGTCGTGTAATCTAAGTACTTATTACTCGAAAAGAGTCGTCAGCAATGAGCAAGATACAATTGCTTTCCAATTATTGTTGAAGGAATCTCTAAATGACGAAGTGTTAACCTTAAGCCTACCGTTTTATACTGATAACAAATTAGCAAAACAAAAGTATTACGGCAGGGTTGAGCTCAAAGGTATATAGTAGTTTACTATTGAGTTACAGGGAGATAGTTCAAAAAAAGTCCTAGAGCTAACTGGAGTGGTAATTTGCTTGAAGATTGAACGATAATTAAACACAACTAGTAAAGTTGTTTCAAATAGAGCACGGTAAGAGTTGTTCATTTATTCCAAATAGAATAAATGAACAACATGTGTCTAGTAGAATTCTGGAACCGGTCTATGAGAAGCATGTTCAATCGAATTTAGTCACTCTTTCAAGCGCCCACTTAGAATAGGATTTAAGTAAGTCAGCTCTGAGGTTATTGCTCTATTCGAATATCGTATCCAAACTGATTCGACTAGATATTTTAGGATTACTCTGTACCAGAATAACCCGCTTGATTGACGACAGAGCTAGTGAATTAAACTTCACATTTTGGCACCTCAACATGTGTTTATTTCTTTAAGTCAATACATGATATGACAATATTGGAATCTTTATGTACGGCTGCATATTTATAATAATGATTAAACTTAATCGGTATAAATTTGGCTTTACCTATTTGCTCTGAATTACCCGTGCCCAAGAGCATATGAATAATTGGTAAGGAATCCAAATGACTAGACTCTACCCTACCGGTTAATTCTCCAAGTTCCATCTTATAAACGGTAAGTTTGGAAGATTGAAAATAGGGGTTTAGTGGAAGTCTATGGATCTTTTTACCTGAGGGGCTCTTTGAGTTCTTACACGGCCTGGTAATTGTTATGTAATCAAAATTCCTCTTCCTCTGTTCATGCATATAGGTTATTTGACTGTCAGTAACCCTGTCTGAATTCGTGTTTTCAACGTCAAAGTAGTAGTTTCCGTATTTAACCTCTTTATCCAAAACATAAAACCTTGAGATTGACATTTCATTAGTTTCATATTTGGTTGATGCGCAGGTTATCAATAAAACCAATATGCCAGCCAATCCCATGCGTTTTTTCTCAAATGCATTATTTACTAAAATCAATATTCTCTCCATTGTCCTTCTCCGAAGCTTTAATACCAGCCTCTAACTTTACATTACCATTCCCTGAATGTGGGGAAGAGTTGTTAACCCCGTACCGAATTATAGTCTTCAATTCTTCGGTGCTTGGTGCAGCCTCTTTCGAGTAGTCTGTCACCCCCCCTTCGTTATAATACTCACCTCCGGCATCATCCAGACCGAGTAGATGCCCAATTTCATGTCTAATGTTGTGTTCGTCTTTCTGTGGCTCCTTGACCCTTTCATCTGTATTACCCTCTTCATCCGTATATTTTATTACATTTTCTGGTATAGTAATATACTTGTCTTCAATGGTTTCTCCAAGCGTTAGATCTATTGACTTATCTACTCGGGCATCAAACTCTGAGTTATGAATATTTTTCTCATCAACGTCAATTTTTCTGTCTGAAAAATAACCATTAGCAAATTCGTTGCCCTCAACCTTTTCCTTGGCCTTGGCGTGTGAGCCTGCATTTATTACGTTGATACTAACCTCAACCTCAAACTCCACACCGTCAATGGTAACTGTTGAACCAGACAAGGCATTCCAATGTTTTGCACCACTAGATACTTCATTAGCAGCACTTTCTGAAATTGCATATATATCGGCTTTGATAGATATTTTCCGCTTACCATCTTCCATATAAATTTTCATTTCAAAGTCCTTTCCATTGAAATCTTGAAAAACAATCGGATTGTCGGATCCGAAACTACAGGGTGACAGACTAGGGTATTTACTCTTCAACGGATCCAAACTTAGCCACCTTCCGAGTCGACTATCATATATCCGTGCACCGAAGTCGTATGCGTTTCCTGCACCATGGGTCTCATCATCGGCTTCCATGCCATTAAAGCCAAACCTGTAATCTCCAATATTAAAGGTGTATGACCGTTGTTCCATCTGCATCCCAAA
>DIYD01000238.1:3372-7054 GCA_002428905.1 Bacteroidetes bacterium UBA6063
GTTCCATCTGCATCCCAAAAGGACATGGAAGCTTTACAAGAAATCTAGATGGGTATTGAGGTTAGACCAACCGTGTACAAGAAGACCGATTGATTTGCTGTTCTTCAAAGTGTAAAACAGTTACCTCTTCTCTTCCTGGGTTAAAGAAATAAACCAACTCGTGTGGGTAATCGGCTCCCATTCGAACACGGCGGGTGCCATCAGGTTCTTCAAGAAACACATCGGGGTGGGATTTAATAACATTGATAAAGCCAAGTACCTCATTGCGAAGTCTTGCTCCAAGTCCGAGATCGATTAATTCATATTGATCAACCGCTTCTTCAATCTCAACCTTGGCCTTTGTTGTGAGTAGTAGTTTAAACAGTGCCACTGTAATGTGGTTCAAAAATAGAAAATTAGGCTATATGTCTCACTACGAGGGACTAATAGTTATACACTCGAAAAACCAAGACACAAAAAAGGCGGTCACTGACCGCCTTAAGTAAATTGAATCTTTCTATCAAAAGCCCATTCGGGAACCGTCGGCGAGAATTTTCGACAGTCCGCCAAGCAGTGCTATCAGACCAAGTCCATAGAATATCACCGATTTTTTATGCTTCTGCACATCGGTGCTTGCTTTTGCTGCTTTTACCTTACCAATGTGAAATAAAGCAATGGCTATAATCATCATTAGAAAATGTTCAACCGCCCAAAAACGTAAGTTACTATCACCCATTGCAGCCCCGAAATCTGCCCGTGCCATTTTGGTAATCTGACTCGTAAAAAAATACATTACCAAACCAATTAGCAACTGAATATCAGCCGAAATAGTTAAAAAGAGCGCCAGACGTTTATTCCTTTGTGTATATGGTTTATTTCCTAGCCAACCCGTTAAGGAGGTCACAATAGCCCCAAATACGAGCAATAAAATAATCCATCGTAACCACGAATGCGCGTGCAATAATCCTTGTTCCATATTTCAAATTTCTAGTGATACAAGGTTACGAAAATTTACACTTATAATTTCACCGAAGCTTTAAGCATAATGTTTCTGCCAGCCATCGGATATAAATAGTTAAAGTCAGCACGTTGACCACCTAAGTAGCCTCCGTATGTATATCCATTTGGAGCGTAAAACGCGTTCAGTGCATTGTTTATATACAAACCCACATTAAATGCTTCTATGCCATCAATTTTTGACGTATTATAGGCAATGGATGCATCCAAATTGAAGAACGACTCGAGCATGCGATCATCACTTTGCGTATTATCAAGATACTGTGCACTTACATACTTTTCAAAAAAATCAATGCTCCAGTTCTTGTTCACCTTGTAACTCAACATTAACGCAGAGACCAGGTTAGGTGAGAACGATATATCCTTGTCCTGGTGCTCAAATGATAACACTTCGTAGTCATCGTCCCATTCTCCAATGAATTCTGTAAAGGACGCAATTTTGTTCTGAGAAGCCGTTAGGTTACCACCAATCTGGATACGCTTGGATAATGGATACTGAACTTCTACTTCAACACCACGTCTGTAACTGTTATCTACATTTGTTCTAATGGCTTCACCAACGTCATTTACAGCTCCAGTCAATACCAACTGGTTGATATACTGCATGTCGTAAACATTTATATTCAGGACCTTTCTTCCCTGTTTGAATCGGTAACCAATTTCAATATTGTTCAACTGTTCATGTTCCGGCCATTCGTCCGTTTTATTGTTACGGAAGTCATCTCGAACTGGTTCTCGGTTTCCTATGGCATACATACCATAGAACGAGTGATTATTGCGTACGTACGTCAGACCAACCTTAGGATTAAGGAAAAGGTAGATTACCGCCTGGTTGCCAAATTCAAGATTATTGTCAAGACCTTCAAACTGGTAGCTGATAAATCGTGTCTGAATATCGACGTAAGGAAACCAGTTTCTCCATTGATACTTGAACTTGGCATACGCATTCATGTCGCGTTTACTTGCATCATTGTCATAATAAATGGCATTTAGGTCTTCGTAACCTGTAAACTCTGTTGCAATAGCTTCCCCAAAATGACGATTATTGAATTGACTTCCACCTGCTCCCAGTGTTGCAGAAAGTTTGTTCTTTTGATAGGTCAAACTGGCAAGCGCACCAACCAATGTGTTATCTAACCACCGGCGCCGGATTAAATCGGCTGAAGTAAAAGTATCGGTTGACGTTATCACATTCTCTAAACCATAATCGGCAAGATCGTCATCGGCTCTGAATTGTTCAAAATAGCCTTGCCCTGTGGTAAGGAATGCTGCAGTATTAAGCTTTAAATGCTTACCCAGATCTCTGTCATAGAAGAATTGATAATGGTTCTGATTGTAGTTGTCAACCTCATTTTCATAGGTGTAATAATTATATGTTCTGCTATTGGAGTTTCGAAGGTTCTGTAGGTCATCACCAGCTATCCCCAATTGGTCGATGTACCGATTTAACTCAGCCGTATTGCCATAGAATTTTGGTTGCGGAATACCCCACCAGGCTTGATATGTTCGTTCCTGACCTAGCAATATGTTGGCCTTAAATGTGGACTTCTTACTGTATTTGGCCGCTGCCAGATTGATTGATCGAAGATCGGTGTTTGCACGATCGATAAATCCAGCGCTTTCTATGATACTACCTCGAGCTTCGAATGCCCAGTTGTTTTTAAGACGACCAGATCCAACAGCAAGCGTAGTTCTAAATGTGTTGAAACTTCCAGCTCCAACATTAAGGAACGTATATTTTTTTTCGGACAGGTTATTGGTCCTTACATTGACACTCGCTCCAAAGGATGCCGCTCCGTTGGTGGAGGTGCCGACTCCTCTTTGTATTTGCACATTTTGGGTAGAAGATGCCAGGTCGGGTAAATTTACCCAGAAAACACCTTGACTTTCACCATCGTTTAATGGGATTCCATTGATAGTAACATTCACCCGTGTCGGATCAATTCCACGAATTCGAATGCCGGTATACCCCACTCCATTACCCGCATCGGACGACACTACCGTGGATGGAGTCATATTTAATAGAAATGGGAAGTCTTTACCCTGATCATTGTTCTGAATATCGGCTTTAGTGACATTTGAATAGGTAACCGGAGTTGTACTTGTCGCACGTACGGAGTTAATTACCGCAGCACCCATCAACGTGGTATTCGGGGTCAGGTAGAATGGTATTTTGGCGCTTTTTTGCAGTTCCTTTGTCACCGTGAAACTCTTGAATACCAATGTCTCATGAGACACATGACTGATATGGATGGTGTACACACCGGGATCAACTGCACCGAGATTGAAGTCACCCTGGTCGTTTGTATAACCCGTGTACTTGTTGATTGCGTTGGAAACCGTTACAAACGCGGCTTCTACAAGGGTTTGTGAAACGCTATCGCGCACGACGCCTCTAAAACTTGCCTGACCGAAGCACAACCTAGTTGCGCAAGTCAGCATAATGAATACTAATGTTTTTTTCATTCCTGTATATGTAAATAACAGGAGTTGAGTGATACAACTCTTATACGGATTTAATCAATAACCTTATTAACCAAAACCGTATTACATCCCTACGGCAGCATTACCTGCATCAGGTTCTTCGGGTATCATCTCAGCCGTTGGAATCTCCAACAGCACCCCTTATGAAGGGGCAAATGTAGTTCACAAAATTGAATTTTAAGCTTCCATGTCCTTTTGGGAT
>DIYD01000116.1 GCA_002428905.1 Bacteroidetes bacterium UBA6063
TTAGCGGTAGAGATCGACTTTTTAACCAATTACCTGACGATGGAAAAAATGCGTTTCCCGGAGCGCTTTACCTTTGAAATACAGGTTGACCCAGACCTGGATCCCCACGACATTTTACTACCACCATTTCTGATACAACCTATCGTAGAAAACTCGGTAAAACATGCATTTAAAAACCGCGAAACCGGAGGAGTTATAACCATAGGGTTTGCTCCACAAAACGGCGAAGTGCTATGCACCGTTACAGACAATGGAGTAGGGGTCAATCAAGGGAATTTAAGCAAGCCAAAAACCGACCACAAGTCCTACGGAATTGAAGTGGTACGAAACCGGCTTCGATTGATATTGCGAGATGAAAATGCCGAACCCCTTCGCTACACCGATATCAATACAATAGACAATAACCAAACCGGAACCAAAGTAGAAATAAGAATACCAATTGAATGATTATGAAAATTGTAATTGTAGACGACGAACCAAACAGCATCCATGTTATTGACGATTATCTCCAGCGTCTTGGAGATAAAATCACCGTTATTGGCAGGTACACCAACCCTTTACATGCCATTGAGCCTATTGCACAAAACCCACCAGACATTCTTCTTTGTGACATTGAAATGCCGCAGATGAATGGTTTTGAGTTGCTTGAGAAAATTGGCAACCCTCAGGTTAATGTGATATTCATAACGGCCTATGATCGTTATGCAATTAAAGCCATTAAGGTTTCTGCATTAGACTACATTCTAAAGCCCTTTAGTCAGGATGAATTGTACGAGGCACTAAATAAGGTGCCAGGGCAATGGAATAACGCTCATTTACGTTTAGATGCGCTGACGCAGAAGGAAGAAACGCAAGAATTCATCGTGATACGGGGAGTGAAAGAATTCGTCAAAATTGAGCCTAGAAACATTTTGTACGCCGAAGGGCAACGCGGTGGTTATACCACCTTTGTTCTAAAGGGCGGAAAACAGACTGTTGCTTCACGGCCACTTGCCTATTTTGAAGATATACTTGACGACCAATTCTATAAAGTGCACAAAGGGCACATTGTAAATGTTCAGTACATCGAACGTTTCGATAAAACCAGCAATACCATCACCCTGGTTAACGGGGAAAAGATTGATGTAGCGGTACGAAGAAAGGCAGGATTTGTGAATCACCTGAAGGCACAAGGAAGACATTAAGTGTTTATTTTGCGGTGTGAACGTTGGAAGCACTCAAAAAGCATATGTACAAATTCATACAGCCGTACTACTTTTTGGCTTTACGGCTATACTGGGTAAACTAATTCCGCAGCAGGAATTGGCCCTGGTATGGCATCGTTTGTGGATTGCGGTGGTAGGCCTGATCGTCTTTCCTGGTGTCATAAGGGGGTTAAAAAAAGTGCCAACCAGGAAGTTGCCGGTTTTTGCCGGAATAGGCGTTGTAGTCTCGCTACACTGGCTCACCTTTTACGCCAGTATCAAACTGGGTAACGTGAGCATAGCACTGGCCTCATTAGCCACAACTACATTGTTTATATCAATCATTGAGCCCCTCGTCACGGGTTCACGATTTCAATGGCTCGAACTCCTCCTTGGACTTTTTGTAATTGTAGGCATTGTACTTGTTCTTGATGTGGGGGAGGCCTATTATGGTTCCATTGCGGTTGGGCTGATCGCAGCATTTCTGGCAGCCCTGTTTTCTTCGTTAAATAAGAGACATATTGGTGATTACAACCCAATGAGCATAAGTGCGGTTGAATTACTGGCTGGTTTTGTCTTTTTAACCGTTGTGATCCCGTTTTGGGGCGACGGCTTTGACCTGAACGAATTTGATCTGATGCGTACGTCTGAGTATGCCTTTATGGGCTGGCATATTCCTGCCTTTTGGCTCTTTCTGGTGCTTGGGTGGCTGTGCACGTCTATTGCCTATGGACTGGCTCTGGCATCTCTGAAGAAGCTTACGGCATTTAGTTCGGCATTAGCTGTGAACCTTGAGCCGGTTTACGGTATACTTATGGCCATTGCTGTGTTTCAGGAGAACAAAGACTTAACGCCCAATTTTTACATCGGAACAACCATTATTTTGTTGTCCGTTGCACTGCATCCTATCCTCAAAAAATACTGGACAAAGAAGAAGATATAAACTACTGCAAGGTATATCGTAGAGATACGCCAAAGTCGGTGATCGCAGATCGATAGCTGTTCGAGTTCTTAGGTTCGGTAAGTGTTCTGTTATAGAAGATTCTCAGGTTGGTTGCATCGTTCACCTTATAATTGATATTAGGCTTCACCATAAATATTCGATTACCTGCCTGAGCTGTGTTCGCTCCAACTTCAAATTCTCTTCGTACGGTAACTCCATCGCGAATAGATAAGTCGAAACGGAAATTCAAGTCGTTTTCAAGATAAATCTTAGAACCTCTGTATTTGATTGGGAGACGTATGCCTTTGGCAACGAATCCGGCTCCAATAACCCACTCCATATTGCGTTGCTCAATCATCTGGAAGGTATTCATGAACAGTGTTACATTTCGATCGCGTTTGTGCTCTAGTTTTAACGTTAGTCCGTTCTTCATTGTCACATCAATTCCCAACACCGGTGTTAGTCGTTCGATTAGCGAAACGCCCTGCTGGAATACGAATTCCGATTTCAAATCCGTCGTATCCGATAGCTCATCCTCGGCATATAAAACCTCACTTCGGTAACTGTTCAGGTTAAGTGTAGAGTTATACGCATGTCGTATGCTGATATTGGTGAAGTACTTCTTCAAATTGAAGAGGTCTTTCAAGCCATTGTAGTTCACCTGCCAGGATGGAGCAGGTAAGCGTTTAAAGGCATTCAGTGCCATGGTTTTAGGGTCTTTACCTCCGTAGGCAGATAAGAAGGAGTAAAGCAATACATCTTGTTGCGTCTGACCATAACCAACAGGGAACGCTGAGTTCGGATTTACTTCTCCGATTCGACTGTTATAGCGATCGTTTCCGCCAGAGAATTCTTGTGCCTGTAACCGTTGTGCAATGATCAGGCGGTTGTTCTTAAATTCATCAAATACAGCTGAACTGTAGTCCTGCTGAACATCGCCCAGTTTGTCAAACGCACTTCCCCATGAGAAGAATGAAATCGAGTACTGACCAACGTCTTGTAAACCAATATCATTGAATCGGTCTACCGAAGGATCGAACCTGAAGTTACTCGACGTGGTGTTGCTTGTTCGTTTCGAAATATTCAGTGTGATCCGGAAGTTCTTAAACGGTTCAAGCGTAGCACTACCCGTGATATTCTCTCCCGCCAACTG
>DIYD01000065.1:0-7346 GCA_002428905.1 Bacteroidetes bacterium UBA6063
ACAACCCACGTTGAAAGCGGTAAGCGAGCCGTAATAAGCAACGTTGATCTTAACCCGTTAGAAGACTTCCAGGTTATCGATTTCTTTGACGTTCAACCCAAAGACATTCGTATCAGCACAGCAACGGGTATTAGCTCCCGCTTTCCATTTATCACTCCACCGGCACTTATTAAACCTGATGATCACAATCAATGGGGTAATTTGGTGGATGGTGGCTACTACGAAAATCTGGGTATGCAAACGATGCTGGACCTGTACACGGTGATTCAACCCTTAGCCCTGGAAATGGATATACCGATTCGATTTAAGTTCATCGCCATTCGAAACACGAAAGCCCTAAAATCAGAGAAAGCAGTCAAGGGAATGACGGAATCGCTGGCACCAGCACTGACCTTTTCACACATCTGGAGCAACAACAGTAATGAAGTGTTACAATACGGTGAACAAGTGATTCAAGCCAATGGAGACGAATTGCATCAATTCGCTTTACAACGGGAAGACCATGAGAACATTCCGCTTGGCTGGTATCTTAGCCGTGACGCTCGCAGGCACATTGAAAAGCAGGTGGCGTCGCTAAGTTTTAATAAGTTGAAGTAGAAGTCTAATTTGGATTGAACGGGTTAACCTTCAGTTTTCGCTCGTCAGCAGTTCCAAACGTCTAAATATCTAGAAATCTGCAAATTCCGTTTTAAGATTAATTCAAATACACCAAATTTGTGCCCATGTCCTCATCGATGCGAATAACGTTCTTAGGCACAGGCACTTCTCAAGGCGTTCCTATAATCGCCTGTCCATGTGAGGTATGTCAATCTTCCGATCCGCGGGATAAACGTTTACGGTCGTCCATCCACATTCAAACCAGAGACACCAGTTTAGTTATCGATTCGGGTCCAGACTTCCGTCAACAAATGTTACGAGCCAAGGTTCTAACCCTTGACGGCTTAATTTTCACCCATGGGCATAAAGACCACACGGCAGGTTTCGATGACATTCGTGCATTTAACTATGTGCAGCAACGCGATATGGAAGTGTATTGCGACGAGCGGGTAGAATGGGTTCTAAAAAAAGACTATGATTACGTATTTGCTGCTGAAAAATATCCGGGAGTTCCTCAGGCCAATTTACATATCATCGATAATAATGCGTTTGAGGTGAATGGGGTAAAAATACTTCCAATAGAGGTATTGCATTACAAGCTTCCCGTGTTTGGGTTTCGCATTGGCGATTTCACCTACATCACCGATGCAAACCACATCAGTGACACCGAAAAAGAGAAAATAAAGGGCAGTAAGGTGCTTGTTCTAAACGCATTGCGTCGAAAAGAGCATATTTCACACTTTACCCTCGACCAGGCCATTGAGCTGGCCAGGGAGCTGAACTGCCACCAGACTTATTTTACACACATTAGTCATCAGTTAGGTAAACACCAGGAAGTGATCAAGGAACTTCCAGAGAACATCAACCTGGCATACGACGAATTAACCATTGAACTTTAGTCATGGGTAAACAAGAACAATATGAACTTGTAATTAAACAGGCCGAAGCCTTGTTTTCAGACGAGTCCAACACATTAGCAAACATGAGCAACCTGTGCAGTTTGCTTCATCATAATTTCGGATTCTGGTGGACTGGTTTCTATATGATTCAAGACGACCAATTGGTTTTAGGTCCGTTTCAAGGCCCTGTGGCCTGTACACGCATCGACAAGGGCAAAGGTGTCTGTGGCACTGCCTGGGCTGAAAATCAAATCCAAATTGTACCCAATGTTCATGAATTTGAAGGCCACATAGCGTGCAGTGCAGAGTCCAATTCTGAAATTGTACTGCCAATTGTTCAACGCGGTGATGTAATTGGTGTACTTGACATCGACAGCAAAGAATTTGACACATTTGATCAGATAGATGCAGAGAATCTGCAGAAGTTATTAGCTTTGATCTGGTCATGAATATCGTAAACGGATATATGAAATGGGTTAAGCGCATCTTGCCTTCCCCCCTTTCTATAGCAGTATTACTCACACTCTTAACGGCCTTGCTGGCAATTATATTCACCTCTACACCCTCGGATCAATCAGGAATCGAATACGTGGCCAACGCCTGGAATAAAGGCATCTGGGAACTCCTGAAGTTTACTATGCAAATGATGTTAATGCTGGTTTTGGGGCACACCATTGCTTTAAGTAAACCCGTAAACAAGCTCATCAGACAGGTTTCATCGTGGTGCACCAGTAATGGAAAGGCAGCGGTATTTGTTACATTCACCTCGTTGGTGGCCGGTTACCTCAATTGGGGTATGGGATTGATCTTTGGTGCAATTCTGGCACGCAAAGTAGGTGAATACGCCAAAGAGAAAGGTATTTCGTTGAATTACCCGTTGATTGCGGCGTGTGGCTATACCTCACTGATGGTTTGGCATGGCGGTATGTCGGGATCAGCGCCATTGACCATCAATAAAGCGGACCACAGTCTGATGGATCAAATGGGTGTGCTATCCATAGACGATACCATCCTAAGCTCTTCCAACCTCATTGCCGTGGTGGCTTCACTTATCGTGATTCCCGCATTTGCATGGTTGTTATCGAAACGGGAGTATAAGAAGTCGTACCCTGGCAACCAACGATCGCATAAAGCTAAGGATGAAGCACTTACTGGTGCTGAAAAGCTGGACAATAGCCGTGTATTTGGAGCATTGTTTGGACTTATCTTTCTCGTTGTCTGGTTCTACCAATTGTTGAATACAGAGAAGTCATTCTATGATTTTATCAATCTCGACTCCATTAATTTTATCCTTTTCGGGCTGGCCATCTTTTTAAATGGTTCATTGCGCAATTTTGTCGGGGCTGCAGAGCAGGCGATTACAGGTAGCACCGGGATATTAATTCAGTTTCCATTGTATGCAGGCATCATGGGCATTATGAAGTACACCGGACTATTGGAAGTGTTTGCCCACTTCTTTATTGATAACAGTACTGCGCAGAGCTTTCCGTTTTTTGCCTACCTCAGTAGCGCAGTGGTAAATGTGCTTGTACCTAGTGGTGGCGGACAATGGCAGGTTCAAGGTCCTATTCTGGTTGAAGCAGCACAGCACCTGGGTGTATCCATGCCTAGAACCGTTATGGCACTGGTTTATGGGGATCAAATTACCAATATGCTCCAGCCCTTCTGGGCCCTGCCTTTACTTGGTATAACGGGCTTGAAAGCCAAAGATATTCTACCCTATTCCATGCTGTTTATGCTGGTTGGTGGCGCATTGTTCTTAACCATTTTGTACGTCTTCTAATGCCCAGGAAGTATTGGATTTTACTATGCTGGATAAGCCTGGCATGTTTTGTATATGTCCGCTACCTGGTATGGTTCCATTTCAGCAATGTTTTTGTAGATAGTGATCAAACGATCAACTGGTTAACGGCGGTTGACATCAGCAACGGAAAATTCTATAGTCCGTATTTCTACGGTCAGTTTTACAACAATATCCTTGAAGCACTGAGTGCTGCACCATTTATACGATTGGGACTTCCTGTGGAACACGTAATGCCTGTAATCGTAACCGTATTCGGCAGTCTACCTTTCCTGATTGCATTTCGCATCTTTTACAAACGGAATCAATTCGAATTGGCAACAATTACCCTGGTTATGGCCTTGGCCATGCCCGCAGAATACCAATTGATTACGGCCACTGCACGTGGCTTTATGGGGGGACTGGTGCTTGCAACCATGGGCATATCACTATTTCTTGCAAGGCACTATTGGAAAAAAGCGTTGGGTGTTTCGCTGTGTTTAATCTCTACTCTGGTTAATCCCAACGCCGCAGTGCTTTTGGTGCCTATCGTACTGTATTATGTGCTTTCGTCACACCGTGAAATAGTGAAGAATTGGAAGTGGTATCTCTTGGCAGTGATCGCATTTCTCACGGTGATATTCGCGCTAAAAGGATTCCAGAACACCTATGCGCATTACGAAGTACATCAACTCTGGACCTTGCGGTTCGAGAAAGATTTCTTCATACATGCGTTAAAAAATGGCGATGCGCGCTGGTGCTACACCCTGCCATTCTTGCCGAAAAATGGAGGATTACTTGGAATTCTACTTGTAGCTCTTCTTGTTGTCTTTCGCTTGAAATTCAAACGCTCCCTCCGAACCTGGACGATTCTCGGCTTTGTGTTGTTCTTTGGTCTTACCCTTTTCTTAAACAAGACGCTTGATGGTTCAACCAACGTCTATTTTCCGTACACACGGATGTACCTGGGTCTACCGTTGGTTTATGTTTTCTTTATCTGGCTCAGTGAGTTAAATGTTCAACGGAAGCTGGGTTTTGCCATCGTAACCATCGCTTTGGCTTTGGGGTTGATGCAGCAATCAAATCGCCTACCTGAAGCGTCGTTGATTGCCGTTCGAAAGAATCCAGGTCAGGTTCAGGTTCAACGCATAAAACAATTGTGTAAGTCTTGTAATGAGATCAAAGATCTCGTGAATAGAACCGAAGCCGAAGCACTTGTACTACACTCTAAATCAGACGAGTACACCTATGGATGTAAAGCGTTAATTCCAACACTTAACACCGTGCATCCGATGTATGAGCGACGGTACTGGGAATGGGAAAAACACGGGTTAGATACCATCTATTCACGACTACTCTTCTTTGACTGGAATCTCCGGTTTGATCAGGAAATCACTCCAAAATCAGGAGAATTAAGTCCCTTGAAAAATGTTCAATTTCCAGCATATTTGCTGGAGAATAATAACGATCGTTTGGTGGATATTTACCCTCAAAAACTATTGGCCAAACGTCGATATATTGATAAGTAATTATGCTTGGTTTAAAACTTGCCACGGACCCGCGTTGGGTGAACATTGCGGAAAAGACTATTGAAGAAATTTTGGTGGATCATGCATTCTGTGAACAGAAGGCAGCCACGTCTGGAATATCTCTGATTGTACGATTTTCGAATTACCCAGACGTTGTTGAGCAGGTTTCTCCTGTGGTTGCAGAGGAATGGGGTCATTTTCGAAAAGTGCTTAAAGAACTGAAAACCAGAGGTTATGAGCTCGGTAAGCAGCGCAAAGACAACTACGTAAACGAGCTGCAGAAGTTCACCATCAAAGGTGGTAGCATGGAAAATCAACTGGTTGAAGCATTGTTGGTTTGTGCAATGATTGAAGCACGCAGTTGTGAACGATTTAGGCTACTGTCTCTAAATGTGAACGATGAAAGGCTAAAAGACTTCTACCATGAATTCATGGTCTCCGAAGCTGGTCACTACCGTTTGTTCATTGATTTAGCAGAGAAATACGCCGACAAAGATTACGTGAAACAACGATGGAACGCATTCCTGGATTACGAAGCAGACCTGATGTCACGCATGGAATACCGCGGTGACCGTGTGCATTAACAACCTATGGCTTCACGCCGGAAGACGGTAAAACCTCCACCTTCGAATACCTTCTCAAACGCTTCCAGATCTCCAATTTCGTGGGCTTTTCTGGGTTGACAAATTAAGTATACCGGTCGATCCGTATCGCCGGATATTAACCATTGCATCTCGTTGAATTGATAGGTTTTACGACCTGATTCATCAAGTTCCAGGCGATGTTCTACGCCAAGATCTCTTAGAATGCGCTGTCTCTCTTTATGGAGTAAATCGGACTCTGAAAGTGGATCTACGCGGGTATAAAAGTAGTGTGCGTAACTTTTAAACTTGTAGACGTCTACATAACACTCTTCTTTCGATATGGACTTGTAAAAATCAATAATGCTGCCCTGCGTATATCGTTCTACTTTGGGTACGATGACTGCCGCAAATAATGTAAGATAAACGCTTAATCCGAGCAAAGCGCCAGACATTAGTGCGACCTTACGCTTGAATATTACCCAGAGAAATCCACCTAAAAAAGCGACAGAAACTACCCCAACCAATATATGAGTGTACTGCCAACCTGCATCCACAGATAGGTTCCCCAGGGTAAATTCATCCTGTATCAAATGACGGTAACGCGTTAATAGGTTCGACATGTTTTTACCGAGCAATGGAAGACTCACAAACAACACCATCCAAATAACGCCTACAAACGTCAATAACGATTTCTCCACCCAGTTTAATCGTTTTCCCGACTCCCAGTTTGCAATGCGCTTTGCTGCAAGAAAAGTGAGTGGGAAATAACACAGCGAAGAGTAATGAACGATTTTGGTTGTCACCACTGAAAAAAGAATCAGTACCACCCAAAATAAGGTCTTCATCCAATGCTCAAACTGAAAATGACTGGAAGACAGGAACAACCTGCGTAAGGCCAATACAGCCGCAGGGAAACATCCGATTAACAGTACTACGGGATGATAGAACCACGGTTGACCATGTGAAGCAACAGGATTCCGCATTAAATCGATCTGATATGCCAGAAAGTTGGCGATAAATCCGGGGCCGTTTTGAAGCACTTCGGGCAAGAACCATATACTTGCCACAGCCAGTGCCGTAAAAATGAACAGGCTAAATTGAAGAAAGGTAAACCAGAAACGAAACTTATTCTTTACCCAAATGGCAAGTAATACCAACGCTACAATCAATCCGGCTACCGGGCCCTTGGTTAATACAGCAAAACCTAGCAATACTCCGGCATAGATCCAATTTTTAATCGCACGACGATCAAAACCCAGGTAAAGCTGAACAACAGCAAGAAAGATGAACAGGTTAAACAAGGGATCGATAATGCCACTGTGAAAGTAAAAATGCGGTGTAAACGAAGCCAGGTAAATCAACACCCACCAGATCGCTGTACGAATGTCTGCAAGCCTTGTACCCAAATAGAAGAGCACATTCAGGCTAACTATTCCGATCAGTGCATTGGGAAACCGGGCTGCAAATTCGCTCACCCCAAATATCTTCATGGATATCGCCTGTAACCAAAAGAACAACGGTGGTTTCTCCCAGAAGGGTTCAAAATTCACCATCACCTTCCAATAGTCACCGGTCACCAGCATTTCACGTGCCGACTCAGCGAAGTTGATTTCGTCCCAGTCGAATAAATGAACACCTCCGAGAAAAGGAATAAACAAAATAGCTGACAACAGTGTGATTGCCAGGTGTATGCGGATGGGTTTAACCGTTACCATGCCAAAGCGTTTTATCGATGGATGATCGCTTACCCAGGTGACGGTAGATCCAAAAATAGTGTACTACACTGGCGATCAAAACACCTAAAATGCTACCGGCAATTACATCGGTAACAAAGTGTTGAGCCAGAAAGACACGTGATATTCCGATGAGCATAGCCAGGCCTAAGAACAAGAAGGACACACGCCGTTTGCTTGCAATTAGGGCAATAAAGAAGAAGTAAGCGAAGCCCGCCGATGTT
>DIYD01000065.1:7436-9443 GCA_002428905.1 Bacteroidetes bacterium UBA6063
GGGAAACTAAACTTGCGATTGAGTGGAACACCAGATTCATTGGCCAATTCAAGTTGCAGGCTTTCGAGATAAACGATCGGTCTAATGGCATCGGGAAACACCACGTGCTTAAAGAACCAAACCAGCAATAAAGTGATCGCAGCGACCAGGATATACCCGATTTGAATTCGTACACTCTTGAAAACAAGCAAATAAAGTAATGGAAAGACAAATCCCATCCATTCTGCCAGCCGGGTGATAAAGGCAAATACCGGAACATTATACGCATTGTAGGTGCCGTTCATCCAAAGAATGGCATCTTCACGGTTGGAGAGCAAGGTCCAGATAAGGCCTCCAATAATCCAAACCAACCAAACCACGTATACGTATCGATGTTTATAGAAGAATCCTGAATTCATATCAAATCGGCGGTAAAAATAAACTGCCATGCGCTTTTTTATTTGTCAAATAGTGTTTAATTTGAAAAAATCTGATTATTTGGCTTATGAATCGAGTAAAGTTGGAGTTGGAGTTTTTAGTCAAGTCGTCTCCGAACATCCTATTTAACTATATATCAACGCCTTCTGGCCTTGTAGAGTGGTTTGCCGACGACGTTAATGTCAAAGGCAAGATGTATACATTTTTCTGGGATGGTGAAGAAAATGTGGCAGAGTTAATCAAAAAAGTGAATGGTAAATACATTCGTTTTAAGTGGGAAGATTCTGAGGGTGACGAAATGTTTGAGATGCAAGTGCACAAAGACGAACTCACGGGCGATATTGCCTTGTTGGTAACCGATTACGCCGATGAGGACGAAGTGGACGAAATATCTCTTCTATGGGAAAGTCAGGTGCAGGATTTACGAAACGCGCTAGGAGCCTAATCGTACTGGCTGTCGAGCCTATCCTTTCTTTTTCTTAGATCATCGACTTCATTTTCAACGGATTCCTGGATTTCGTCTTTCAGGTCACTTAGTTTATCCAGTGCATCGTTATCGACTGGAATCATATCTTTCATGAACTCCGATAATTCTTCTTCAGCATCTTCTTTTGCCAAACAGATTCCAATCTGATCCTTTACTTCTTCAAAGCTCTTTTTAATGACATAGGCCATTTCGGCACGATCCTGAGCAATTTCGTCCAACTCTTCTGGAGTAAACCTGCTTTCCAGATCGTTTTTGATCGGATAAACTATGCAGTTGCATTTTACCTGCTCCTCTGGATTTTCGCAATACTTCGCTTCCCAGGTCTCAATGGATATTGGATTTTGTTTAAACGGACCAATACCGAAATGGTATGCAACGTATATCAATGCCAGTATGAGTAGTATCCATCCTAAGAGCTTCATGATGAACTTAGTAGCCGATCTTATCAGGATACCTGCGATG
This sequence comes from Bacteroidetes bacterium UBA6063, assembly GCA_002428905.1. Lineage (GTDB taxonomy): Bacteria > Bacteroidota > Bacteroidia > NS11-12g > UBA9320 > UBA987. The sequence goes on from DIYD01000065.1 coordinate 8,803, forward strand.
ACGATTACGAGGATGCTGCCCAGAGTAATATTCATAGGTACGAATGTAATTGTAACGAAGAGATGAACAGGATCAAGAATACACACTCCCCTATTTTTTTCGATCAATTTTTTGGAATTGTCCGAAAGAATCTATTTACTTTGTATTTCAAAGTAGTTTGAATGGAAGAAAATCAACACATTGAACATCTAGCAGAAATTCGGTCACTTATGGAAAAATCGACACGGTTTATTTCCTTAAGCGGACTAAGCGGTGTTATGGCAGGTGTATACGCATTGGCCGGTGCATTTGTGGCACGACATCATATTGTAAACTCTCAATCTTACCAAACCTTTGTAGAAGGATACAATGGACATTACACCGATCCGAACCACTCCGAGATCTGGTTTTTCGTGCTCTTAGGTATTGCTGTACTCATTCTGGCACTCGGAACCGGGCTTATATTAACCCTACGAAAAGCCAAACAAAACAACCAGAAGTTACTGGATAAAGTGGCCATTCGAATGGGGATTAACATGGCCATTCCGCTGGCTGCCGGTGGGGTTTTCTGTGCCGTGTTGCTCTATAATGGCTATATCGGTTTAGTTGCTCCAGCTACGCTGATTTTCTACGGACTGTCTCTGATTAACGGAAGTAAGTAT
>DIYD01000245.1 GCA_002428905.1 Bacteroidetes bacterium UBA6063
TCCCGTAAGTTATTTACACGTATTTCCGTATTCTCAGCGCGCAAATACAACGGCTAAGAAAATGGAGGATCAGATCGACCAAAAAACGAAAAATGAGCGTGCTCAAAAGCTGCGTATTTTATCGCAGAAAAAACGAATGGCGTTCTACAACAGTCATCTGGGGGAGGAGCGCGTTGTACTTTTCGAAGGAGATAAAAAAGATCACAAGATGCATGGTTTTACCGATAACTATGTCAAGGTTGAGGTACCTTATGACCCTGCACTGGTCAACCAGTTGGTTACGGTACAACTTGACCGCATTACGGATCAGGGAAGTGTTGCAGTGACTATCGCGGCAGAAGCGCCAGTTGTAATGTAGCAATTGGGCAATTGGGCAATGTGACAATGTAGCAATGCAACAATGTAACAATATAGCGATTGAGCAATGTAACAGTGTACTAATTGCTGAAGTGTTGAATTTGCTAATGGTTCAATTATCCAACCTTCTCGTTTAAAATCCAGATACAACGTACACATAATTAGTATTAACCAGTTTTTTTAGTCTAATTCGTAGCCAAGTAATTGAAGTATGTATCCTAACTTTTATTTTTTAGTAAAAGACTTACTGGGTGTCGAAGTATGGGCACTGATATTTGTTAATACCTTTGGCTTTTTTGTGGCAATCGCTTTTCTATTGGCGAACTACACCATGGGTCTTGAGCTTAAACGAAAAGAAAAGCAAGGACTCATTCAGGGTATGCCCGGTAAAAAGTGGTTTGGACAGTTACCAAAACCGACCGATTATTTAGGTAATGCCTTATTGGGATTCATCTTTGGTTGGAAGTTCCTCTATCTTTTTACCAATGGGAAGTCCTTTTCTGAGGATCCGCAAAGTCATATTTTAAGTCTGGAAGGCTCAATCGTGTTGGGACTTTTGGCGGCCGCCGTTGCCGTTGGGGTTAAGTATTACGAGACCATTCGAACAAAAAAGGAGTATCCTGAACCAGTTCAGAAAGATATCATCATTCATCCTCATCAGCGAATGGGTACCATGACTCTGGTAGCAGCTGTGGCAGGTTTGCTCGGTGCGAAAATATTTGACCACATGGAGCATTGGGATGAATTCATTCAGAACCCTTTAGCGGCTTTTCTTGATCCGTTTAGTGGTTTGACCTTTTATGGTGGATTAATCTGCGGTGGAGCGGCTGTGTTGTGGTATGCCAGAAAGGTGAACATCAACTGGAAACACATGTTGGATGTTGGCGGACCAGCCATGATGCTGGCGTATGCAGTTGGTAGAATCGGATGCCATATGTCGGGAGACGGTGATTGGGGGGTGGTCAACAATAGACCAAATCCGGGATTGCCTGATTGGCTTTGGGCATATACATATCCGAACAACGTAGCTGGCATTTGTGATGCGGAAGCCCATACAGGATGTCCTCCAGGTTCTATCCCCGAATTGATTGAACCCGTATGGCCAACGGCACTGTATGAGACCATTATGGGGCTTGTGCTTTTTGCAATTCTGTGGCAGTTGAGAAAGCGAATCTCGGTTCCTGGCGTATTGTTCAGTATTTATTTGTTTTTTGCAGGCTTTGAACGTTTTTGGATCGAAAAAATCCGGGTGAACGCTGTTTATGAAATCATGGGCATGAAGATCACACAGGCTGAGATTATATCGGTTGTACTCATGTTGGCAGGTATTATCCTTTTCTGGTGGTTCAGAAAACAAAAGCCGAAAGAACCGCAAGAGGTTCTTAATGAGTCGGCTTCGACCTAGAACCCCATTTGATTTTTCGATTGTTTATTGGTTAACTTAGCACAGTGAACCAATCTCACGTTATTCAATTTCAATGGTTAAGGACATTTGGGTGCCTTTTATCGGTGCTAATCTGTTGTGCTAATATTTCTTATTCCCAGGGATTTTACGGTTATGCTGGTGGTCTAATTTCCACGTTCAATCATTCTCCTTTTGTGTGGAATAATCCAGGACAAATAGGACAGTTTAGCGCAATTCCAGTTGATAGGTCACAGGTAGAGCCTATACCATTTAGGCACAGAAATAAAAGACGAGAATTTAGCCTTGGTTGTGGCTATTATAATTCATTAAAGAATCAAGCACGCGTCGCATTCGAATTTAATTACCTAAAACTATCCAACGAAGGGGATTTAAGGCGTTTACGATTTACCGATATGATCGATGAAGACCGTGGTTTTGTGAGTGCATCTCGATATGCGAATGGCAATATTGTCTATTCGTATAATTCTTTAGCCGTGCAAAGTTTGTATTGTTTTGTACAAGACTTACATCGTCTGAAAACAGAACATTCATTGGGCATTGGTCTGCGACTAAACTTTGTATACGGGAGTTCATACTATATAACGTCTAACGACGTTTGGGGACAGGGTTCAGGTGACGAGTACTTCATGTTTAACGACTTGACAATGAGCGACAAAGGGTTTAGTATTACTCCCTTTATGCAATACAAGATCAAGGTGTTTCAGCATGGCAGATCGAGCTTTTGGCCTCGTATAGAATATTATCATCGTATTGGATTGGCTCCATTAGAGCAAAAAAGCCTTTATGAGCCAAAACCTTCTGCCAGTGTATTGCTTTTCGGTTTCGAATGGCAGCGAGGTTTAGCAAATTCCCGTACCGATTAAATAACCTCCTGTCCAGGCTGCCTGAAAGTTGAAGCCACCGGTTACTGCATCAATGTCAAGTACTTCTCCAGCCATGTATAAATTAGAATACCCCTTGATACTAAAGTTTTTGAAATCGACCTGACTTAAGTCTACACCACCTGCAGTAACAAACTCTTCTTTGTTCGTGCTTTTACCGAATACCTCAATCGTACAGTTCAATAACAATTCAGTGAGTTTGTTGATTTGTTTTTTACCTATTTCGGCATAGTTCCTATTCTCTGGAATCTCGCACAACGTACATGCACGCTTCCACAACCGTTTTGGTACACCAGCTACCGGGTTTTTGGCTACGTATCGCTTTGGGTTTGTATGTTGTTCAAACCGCAAGGCATCAACAAGGACGTCCTGTTTCAAACCAAGCCAGTTTACCTTAAAGGTGAACGTATAATTTTTGTCAAACAGCTCACGTGCTGCCCAGGCAGATAACTTTAACACCGCAGGCCCTGAAAGCCCTTCATGTGTGATTAATATTGGTCCAGATTGCGGAGCCTTTGTAAACGATAGACTCGTTTCGGCATTGGGTAAGCTAATACCTGCCAATTCTTCGATCAATGGGTGCTTGCAGTGAAATGTGAACAGGCTTGGAACCGGGTCTACAACGGACAATCCTAAGTTGGTCAGGGCTTTCCAAACGGATGGATTACTTCCCGAAGCTATGACCAGAACATCCGTAGCCCATTCGCCTTGATTGGTTTTAAGAATCCAGCCATTACCATTTGGTTCAAATGCGTTTACACGATGTCCCATATGCACTTTTACATCGAGGTTTCTGGCTTCGCGTTGCAGCAAATCTGCGATTGTAGAGGAGTTGTCGCTGACGGGAAATACACGACCATCGGCTTCGGTTTTAAGTTCAACGCCCCGTGCTTTAAACCATTGTTGCGTATGCCTCGAATTAAACGTTTCAAAAGGTTTGCGTAACTGTTTCTGACCACGCGGATAGTTGTTTACCAGTTCGGCAGGTTTCCAGATGGCATTCGTAACGTTGCACCGCCCACCACCAGAAAT
>DIYD01000340.1:0-2414 GCA_002428905.1 Bacteroidetes bacterium UBA6063
TTATCATCCAAGCGGCCAGCCATTTACGATCGATGTGAATTCAATTTCGGCAACGACCTTGCCAGGATCATCCGTTGTGTATGACTCCGCTCTGGGAGGAGTGAACTACTTAATTGTAGACCCTAAAAAGAACGACCTGGACTCTTTTACCTATGTAATTAACGGTACCTGCGGTAAAGACACTGCCAAGGTGTACATCAAGTTCGGTACACCGTTGCCGGTAGAGTTTATTTCATTTACAGCGCAGGTATTTGAGCGCAACAATGTGGAGCTTCAATGGGTAACGGGCTCAGAGATTAACAACAGTCATTTTGAGATTGAACGTTCGTTCGATCAGCAAGAATTTGAAGTAATTGGTGTTCCAATTGAGGGCGCAGGTACAACTACGGAGATTCAGTACTATGAAGACTTCGATTACAACCTTCCAAATGGCGTTGTCTACTATCGCATCAAACAAACCGATTACGATGGTACGACCGATTATTCACCGGTACGATTTGTACATATTACGAATAAGGAACACTTGTTGGTTTACCCGAATCCAGTTAAAGACGTGGTCTACGTGCATTACGAATTAGGTAAAGGGCAAATGGTTGAAGTGGTGAGTATGGCTGGCCAGGTGATGGATCAGACCCGCTTATCAGGCACAGGAGATGTGCGTATTAATACCGAGAACTATCCGCAAGGCGTCTACTATATTAAGGTAGCCGGCGGAAGTCAGCCAACGATTCAAAAGATCGTGGTTCATAAATAAGGATGAAAGATTGACTGCTCTTTTGTCAAGGGCTCCGGCGGCGGCTGGGGCCCTTTTTTTTAGATGGATCGATTGTAAAAGGTGAAGATTTTGAGACGGGTAACGAATGACAATTGACTATTGTAATTGTTGTTGAAATACGGAGGATGTATTGCATACGTTGCCACAGTAACTCATTTCAGGGATATTTTACAACGGAAGAAGAAAAACACCTTGACAAAATTTGGAGTGAGTTTAGTCCGAACTCATAGAACTGACGATTTCCATAATTATTGAGTTTCTAATTGCTTTTGAATTTGAGTTTCTGAACAGGTTTGAAATTCCCATTGAGTTTGTGGGGCAAAATGTGTCGTTAAGGACATCTTCTCGCTATATTTGGTGAATGCGTTTTCGGATTGTCACTGCATTGGTCTGCCTGTTCGTTTTATTCTCCTCGGTTGAATATGCGAAGTGTCAATCGTATGCGGGAGAGGCGATCCCAGATTCGTTAATCCGGTCCTGGAAACCTGATAAGCCTGGGGAATTGGAAGGAAGCTACCATTTTAGTATGTCGGAAGACGAATCGGAATTGGTGTTTCGAAAGACGATGTATGGTTGGACGGCACAGGTAATTAAAGGGGATTGGGCAGGTGAAGATAGTACGATGCGATGGGTGTTTCAATATGAAAACCTCACCAACATTAGGGTGTCTGGTGATACCTTTTATTCCGACCAGTATCAGGGCAGATTTATTCAATTCTTGTATTCCGGCACGTGGAAGAAGGCATTGTTGATCGGCAACCCCTGGAGCTCCTGGGTGGACGGTAATGGGGGAGATATTGGTACCTGGTGGGAAATCCGATCGATCGAAGGTGTATATCCATGGGTGTCTGAGCGATTCATATTTCCCAACGAAATTGAAGAATTCTCATTGGAACAGTTGAAGATCATGCGCAACGAGGTTTACGCTCGATATGGCCATGTTTTTAGGGCTGGAGGTGAAATGGAATCGTACTTCAGCAAACAGGAGTGGTATACACCGGTATATACGAGTGTTGAACGTTTTCTAACCGATATAGAGCGGTTAAATGTTCAAATCATTCTCAACCGGGAACGTAAACTACGTGAAAACGACGAGAAGGGGTAATCTCTGGTAACATTGATATCATAATCGCATTCAACTTCAACTTAAACTTCAATCTCGACCTACAAAAAAAGCCCCGACAAACGTCGAGGCTTTTGTATAAAGTTTTTGATTGTCGTTAAGCTAAAACAATGATTTTATTGTTTAACACCTCCACGATACCACCGTTAATCTCGAAGTCTTTCACGCCATCGGCAGTCTTGACACTCAAGGTGCCTTTTTCAAGACTAGAGATAATGGCAGCGTGATTGTTTAGCGTTTCGAATTTTCCTTTTGTACCAGGAAACTTTACCGAAACTACGTCACCTTCGAAAAGGGTTTGGTCGGGTGTAATTACTTCTAAAAACATAGTTTGTATTAATTCGCTTCTTTCAACATAGCCTCACCAGCTTCAATCGCATCTTCGATTGTACCTTTTAAGTTGAAGGCAGCTTCTGGATATTGGTCAACTTCACCGTCCATAATCATGTTAAAGCCTTTGATGGTATCGTTGATGTCTACCAACACACCTTTAAGACCTGTAAACTGCTCAGCAAC
>DIYD01000340.1:2555-2711 GCA_002428905.1 Bacteroidetes bacterium UBA6063
TTTATCTTCTTCAGACAATTCATCCATACCAAGAATGGCGATGATGTCCTGTAGTTCTTTGTATCGTTGCAACAACTCCTTAACTCGCTGTGCAGTGTTGTAGTGTGCATCACCAAGGATTTCTGGAGTTAGGATTCGAGAAGTAGAATCCAATGG
>DIYD01000183.1:0-15759 GCA_002428905.1 Bacteroidetes bacterium UBA6063
AGATTGAATTTATGAGTACCAAGTTTTATCGAAGAAATTCGAATTCACTTGGCGTACTCAGCCCAAATGACTTGTACCAACACATCTGCCTCAAGTTACTGGAAAATCGTCAGACAATAATTCACAACTACAGAGGAGAGGCAAAAGTCTCCACCTACATGTCTGCAGTGATACGAAATTTTGCTCTGGAATTTGTTCGCATGCAAAGAAGAACAGTAAACACTATCCCCAATACTGTTGCTGTCGCCGATTCGGATATTCCAGCTCAATATCTTGACTTACCAACGCATAAGCTATATCTAAAACAAGAGATTAAGCTTCTGATTGGCATCCTCTTGTTGTTCGGTTCGAGACGAAAAAAAATTGAGTTTGTATTAAGAGGGTATTTTAGGAATACTATATCCCGTGAAGATGTGCATGTCTATTTGAACAAAAACGTGGACGAGATTGAGATTGAGAACTTTCTGAAAGACATCAACAATGTGTCGGTAAAGAGTGACCGGGAGGTCTTTGAGATTTATACACGATTTCTAAATTTTGCAGACAAAACCGAAAATTCAGTAGTTGCTATTCGTAAATGGGTGTATAGAACCATTGCTGAATTTATAAATTTGTTAAACAATGGGATAACCCAAAGGAGTTATTCAAGGGAAACTTTAGGTATACTCTTTGACTATTACTTCAATAGTAAGACCCAATCACACCATCTAAAAATGGAAAACGGTGAGTCAACTGAAAACACATATGTCTCCAGAAGAATTGGCAATAGCAGCGGAGCACGTGCTAAACTTGAAGGAGATACCTGACACCTACCTATGGGTTAGGCATTTAGAACAATGTTCCGCATGTCGCCAGGCCGTTATGGAAACGGTTGATATCTCTCAGGCTATGGGAGACAAACCATAAAAAAACCCGTTCGAACGAACGGGTTGATCTTGACCAATGCAATGACTTATCTTCAATAGTTTTTTGACCAGACTCTACTCCAAGACGAGTTTAATCGTATTTTTCTCACCATTTTGCTCTACTCGCACCATATATACGCCCTTGCTCAGATTACTAACGTCATAGCTTTCATTTGTATTCATGTTTTGAAAAGATCGGATAACTTTCCCAGAAACATCCAGGATTTCTACTTTGTTAAAAATGCCATTTCCTGTATTATCGCTTTGGATAATGAATACGGATTGGGCAGGATTAGGAACAAGCGCCAACATTGTGCTTTCCTTGTTGGAGATTCCGGCCACTTGTTCTTCCGGCTCGGAACCGTCGTCCCATCCTGGACCATCAGTACTTGGTAGATTCGCATACGAGGTAGGTACTTCGAACGTAAATACACTGTTGCTTCCGAATTCAAGTGTGGTCGTATTTTGTTGAGTGAATACGTAATAGAATTTGTCTTCCGTTGCTGGGTTAGGCAAACCGTGATCGAATTCGTGGCGTATGGAAATTTGTCCAGCAATATAGCTAGCTGGCAATAAGACACCATCCAGGCAAAAATTAGCGTCATTGACAACACGGAATGTATTATTACCAATGTCGATAAGGTTCGTAAGATTCGATCCGCTAAGCACCCAACGATTGTACAAATCCGTGTTTACTTTAAGATCAATTATTCCATAGTCGGAGAAAGTTTGATTGGGGTAGGCGGGAACAAGTGTGTAACATAAATCCACTACTTGAGATACATCATCACCATTGTTCACCTGAAGACTTACATCGCCATAACTGTGGGAATTCCCTCCAGTTCCAACGAGAAAAAAGTCCGGGTTGTCAACAAGCACCGCGTTTCTGGTTGAAACATTATTATTCTCTTTTACATACGGTAATATCTTATCGGTGTATCCGTTAGGCTCCCATTCAATAGGATCGTCGGTAGAATATGATTCATTGATTCTAGCAAGTAGACAAATCGTAGGTCTTCCTTGCTCTGCACCACCGCCAAGGTTTGGGTCATTATAGTGTTTGTTGTCTGGTGGATACCATTCCGCTCCCTGACTCCATGGAATAACGTAAGTACTCTTAGCTGCGATGGGTGGTAGCGTAATAGGGTCCGAGGCTGAGTAATAGTCATGTGGATCCGCAATGGTTATTTCACACCCCATAAGCCGATTGGTTCCATTCATATTTTCCCAGTTGCCCGGATTATTGGTCCAATGCTTTTCGTACAATTCATCGGTACGGGCTATGGTCCAAAAAAGTCTTAGTTCCTCGTTTGGTGACGACCATTGACATCCAATGTTCTCAATTTCAACGAAAAGCTTATTGTGATTACCCAAGTGCGAAAATGTTATAGGCTCATGGTCTTTCGTATTTTGATCCGTAGTCGTAGATAGTTTATTCCAAAGAGAAGGAGCATCGAAAACGTCGTTATCCCATTGAGATACAGGCTCAAACCCCAAATCATTCGTATTATCTTTAAGCACCAAATCCCATGTGCCTTCTTTGTAATGGAATACAACGTAACTTGATTTAGAATTACCCATTCCGGTGTAAGTTAAACCAACTTTGTAATACCTATCGGTTGAAAGCACCACTGCATCATTCCCATCAGAGAATTGATCAATGGCTAGACCATTGTCCAATCTTAAAGCTGTAGCTTCAGCTGCCGTTAGAGCTCGATCTGCCAATGGGCCAATTGCTTGAACTCCGTTTTTGTCGGTTTCTTGAACGAACATAAAAAAGCTTTCCGTACCACATTGATTGGGATCAAGTCTTACGTGAGGTATGTTGTTGACACAACCTTTCAATACGGTTGACATAGTAGGGATATTGGTCCAGGTTAAAGCTTCGGTCTTGTCTGCAATTTGAAACCGCGGTTTGGCACCTTCAATGACTACAAACTCGGGGGAATAACCGGTTATGGGTGACACATTGGGGTTTGGCTTGGATATGTGGTACAATACGCGCAAACGGTATTTACCGTCTATGCGATTCCAGGGTTCTGAACGTGTAGAAGTTGCCTGATTGACGGTTTGTTTACTAATGACTGAAGAATTGGCGAATTCAAATTCCTGTATATTCGAATTACCCGTATAGGTAATAAATGGGTGATTAATATACTTATAGTTCTTAAATACCTGATTGGCTTCATCCCATATTTCAACGTAAAAATCAAGTCGGCCTTCGTTCTGGAATCCATTATCAATTTCCAGTTTCAATTTAGGGTTTGTTGTAGTGTTGCAATATAAACCGCCGGGTTCTGCGGTTAGTGTCCACTCTCCAGGAGGGTCGGCCCAGGTAATTAAAGAAGTTAAACTGTAAAAAAGTACGAATGCTGCTTTTAATGAATTAGCAAGGTGGTTTTTGGTTAAATCGTAATAAAAAATCTTTTTCATTTTGAGTGTTTTAATGAGTTTTTAAGGCTCTGTTTGAGCGCATTTTTCTTCATAGTGTTTACACATCATGAAAAAGGGACATTACTTAATGTCATTTTATTGTTTGTGGATTAGTTTGTCCGCAAGGGGTGGGGACGCTTCTCTATTCCCACTTTAGGTAAGAAAGTCCTTTAACGCTAACACCTTTGGCGTTACACCAGATTATAATACAGTGCAAAATTGTTAAAGTGCATGAAGTTTATAAACAGTACTTGTGTATAGCTTGAATGAATATGACGAACGCATTGGAACAACTGAGCCACAGCCAGTGTTATCAGGTTTGAATTCGCGTTGAACTCATACTGTTACTCTTGTCCCGTTGTCCATATGATTCTAGCTGCTATGAAGACTCACACTAAAGCAGCTAATTTCTTAAGAAATAGGACTTTGTTGCGCTGAGACACTGGAATCTTAGCATTGTTTGACATAATTATTGTACCACCTCTGCCCTTATTGTATCTTGTTATCTTCTTCATGTTTACCAGATAGCTCCTATGAACCCTATAAAAGAAGGGATAATCTAATCTTTCTTGAAAGTGTCCTAGAGTGTTAGTTACCACCAATTTGTTTTTACCCTCTATATAGATTTCGGTGTAATTACTATCCGCTACGAGATAGATCACCTGTTTTATCGGTACGAATTCCAGGGATGAACCAGCATTAATAATGATCTGCTTTTCGGCATCTGACTTTTCGGTATTGCTTATAAAACCATGAAGTTTTGTTTTAAAGTTTTTCTCTTTATTCAGAAGTATTTCTCTGGCCCTGTTCGTTGCAGCTGTTAAAAGTTCTATATCGATTGGCTTTAGTATATAGTCTAATGCAGCCAGTCGAATGGCCTGGATGGCGTAGTGCTCGTGAGCTGTAACAAATATCACTTGAACGTCGAATGATGAGCACTGTTTCAAGAGTTGAATACCATCCATCTCTGGCATAGAAATATCCAAATAAATCAAATCTACTTCTTCATGACGTTGCGAAAGGAATTCATAGGCAGTGACTGGATTGTCAAAGTCTGCAACAACTTGAACTCCATCACAAAAATTTAACACGTAGGTAGTCAATAACTCTCGTGCATCAAGCTCATCGTCTATTATAATTGCATTCATGATCTCTTTAATTCTAGAGGGATTTTAAGTGTAATTTTAGTGCCTGTTTCATTCGATCCAGACACATCACTTTTATCGGTTATGTCAACACTGAAGTCCTGAACGAAATACTCATTCAACAGGTTTATTCTTTTGGTTTCGGTTTTTGTTGCAATGGATATCATATCACTTTCCTGACTACGATGTTTCAAAGAGTGATTAATTCCCACACCGTTGTCTTCAATTAGCACCTCTAAGGTCTGGCCCACCACTTTAAAGTAGACTCCCACAAAACCGCTTCTCCCTACTCCATGAATAATTGCGTTCTCTACATAGGGTTGAATTAACATCTGAGGGATATTGATGTTCAACTCGAGGATTTCTTCATCGTACTTGACTTCATACCTCAGGCGATCCTTGAGCCTCATTTTTTCTAGCTCCAAATAGTCTGTAATAAGTTCGATCTCTTTCTTGAGAGATATATCATTACTGAAACTCGTATTAAGAATTTTGCGTATTAAGCGAGAAAAACTCGACATAAAATAATTGGCACTTCGAATATCATTTTTCACGTAAAAGTTCTGAATAGAATTGAGAGAGTTGAATATGAAGTGAGGGTTCATTGACGCTCTTAAGCTTTTAAGTTCCAATTCGGCAATCCTACGAGACAACTCCTGCTCTCGTTGGAACTTCAAATTCCTTCTTTTCTGAATTTTGCTTGAAATTAGAAGAATCAATAGTATGACAAGAATTGGCACCCCAACTTTAAACATTCCTCTTTCATAGAAAAACGGTTTTATTCTGAACCTGACAACCTCATATGGTTTTTGGGCTTCCGTACCCCAACGTGTAACAGGGCTCACCAATAGGGTATAAGACCCTGCCGGTAGATTAGGAAAGTCCAGCTTACTTGAGCTCGTTTTTATCCAACTATTATTTAAACCCTTAAGTTTATACTGGTATGGAACATTCATCAAATGTTTTGAAGAAACAATATCAATCAGTAAACTAATATCATTTGTTCGACGTCCAATTGAACCGAAATTGGATCGCAAAAGAGTCTGTCCACTTGCTTGAATGGATTCACAATAAATATTCTTAATCTGTATTGAGTCTGGAACAAGTGCCGTTTTTAATAGTTTGTGGTCGGTTAGGTAGTACATGGTGTCTTGAAGCGCTGTTAGATCGATAACATTTTGGTTGTAACCCGATCCACCGCGAATGGGCCTATGCACCTCCTTCAACGTCCATTGGTTAAAATCAATATTGTAACCGAACCAACCTGAATTCGTTGCTATAAGAAGCAAGTTGTCGCCAGCTATTCTTAGCTTATTGACCGATTGGGTTATGCCATATTGAGTCGCAAGTTCAAGCGTTCTCATACGCTTGAATGAATGATTAAAAACCAGTATAGAATTGTCAACCATTAGAGCAAAAATGTGTCCGTTCGCAATAGCTACCTGTCTTAACCCTTCCAGTTCAATTTGTCTGGTGATCTTTTTTTTCTGTAGGTCAAAAACCGCTAGTTTAGAAATACCAACCAGAAGGCATATTTGGTCGTTAAGCCTCAGTATTTGTTTTGCCCTTTTATTCCAGATCGACGCAGCACCCTCGCTATAACTTTTATAGATCCTGTTTTCAAGAGCTGTATCCCCTACCTGCATCGCGTGGTAGTATTGCTCCAGGGTTTCTTCTTCCGAATTATCACTAATGGGAATAGATCGAAATTTGTTGGATTGACCTACGATCACAATTGAGTCGGAAATGGCCAATCCACATTTGTTTGCTGCTGGCCAGGTTGGATGAAAGCTCACCTGATTTGGTTTAATCCGGTAAAGCCCTGACCCTATAGTAGCAATAACACCGAACGCGCTTGCAGAACTCAAATGAACTCTTTCATCATTCCTCGCTACTAAAGGTTTTTCAAAAGAAGAAATTGATCGAACCCAATGATCACTGGAAACTAAAACATCCGCTTGAAGCAATTCGATATTTCTAAAGGACTCGTTTTCTTCCAGCTCTTTTATCACAACGGGTGCATTTTGATGTTTTAAATGAACTCCATCGTTTTTGGTAGCAATCCAATAATTTCCGGACTGATCGGTAAACACCTTCCGAATATCGCTTGGGTGCATATATTCAAGCTCCAGCCCTGATTTACTGATACGATATACACGATTCCCCTTAACAAACCGGATAGAATCTCCATCCTTGGTGCAGTTAGTCACACCCCAACGATTTGGTATGGTAAGCTGGGTATGGATTTCATGTCCTCGAAGAGTACCAATCTTTATCTCTTCATCGGTCAATTGACAAATCTTGTTTTTCGCAAATAGTCTGGTATGGTACGGTCGAATCTTTTTAATTGGGACTTCTGGCATTCGGGTAGAACGGTCTCCTGACTTTTGGAACGTAGAACCAGAAATGACATAGAACATCTCACCTTGATATTCGTATGCTAACGATAAGGCAAAATACGGTGCATCAACAAAGAACGAATCCCCACTGGTTAAGTTGTAGATACATGTCTTCGTCTCTGTTTGGACACTTAAATAGGCCTCTTGGCGCCACTCATCAAAATACAACCCACTGGTTTCCAAAACATCTCCTTCAATCTGTCGATGTTCCTGAACACGAACTACCTGTTGACCATCCCAATAGCAAGGCCAGGTTCCGAAGCACTCAATCCATAACGTACCATTCCGATCTCTAAAAACACCTGTTACGTCGTTCGAGTTCAGACCGTCAAGAGATGTAAAAACTTTAATTCCATAGCTATTAAACCGACAAAGACCGTTTTCTGTAGCTACCCAAATACGTCCTAAGGTATCCTCCGCATAACTGTAAATACTATTACTGGGTAAACCATCTTTTACGGTAAAGTGCCTTGTTAGCGTCTGTGACTTGCAGGTCATCAGACCTAATAGTAATACGACCGAACAAAGGACTGTCTTCATTAATGGCAATATCAGGACTTGATTTAAAAAATGGAAACGCACTCAGGAAAAAAAACAACGCGTCTACACACTCTCCATGTTATGCTGCCCAATTCATTTGATAAAAGGCTGCTACCCGCGGTTATTTGAACAAAACAATGCAGGCAAATAAGACAACGAAACCATACAAATGCAACAGCTTTATGAAAACACAACTTACAGTTTTCTTATTAATTTTCTCTACGATCATAAAGGCCCAAATCGCTACGGTGGAATTCGGAGAACGAGCAAAGAAAGCCCTTGTACGTCCAGAGTTTAATATTAGCAATGGAATCCGGGTTTTAGCCAAAGGTGAAGCCCACATTATAGCTATCAATGCGTCCGATGAACTAATTAAGTTCAACACCACAACTCTCAAAGAAGAGGAACGCATCGAGGTGCAAGATCTTTTTCCCAAACAGCGAAAGGTAAGGTACGTATTACTAATTGCCGATCGCTATGACGAGAGAACACGAATCGTGGTTCGCAAGGAATACATTAAGAAACACCGGGGTGGCATCTCGAAAGATGAGTATCTAAAGATAGAATACCTTTACCTCGAACTGAACTCAGAATTAGCCGAGGTTTCCAATTCTCGTAGATTATTATTTGGAGACATCAACAAACCAAAATCAGGGCACTGGCCTTCAATTGAATTAGAGCAAAAGCATTATTCAGATGGAGACATTGGGTATAGTATTCGCTGGCGTAGAGATGGAGTGACACAAGTTTACACGAAATCTATAATGGGTTCAAGTAGTACCACAAAAGTGGAGCGAAAATTCTATTCAGCCGATTCTGAGTTTGAAGATTTAGTTGAAGAAGACAATAATAGATTTGTAAAGTTTAGTCCTGGTAGAATCGCATTTAAAAGAGAAGATGGCAAACAGGAATTGTTTATGCTTACCGGTAGAAATGGCGTGCTGATGGGTTATCGATTTTTGGTTCATTCCAAAGACTCTGCTGAACCCATTGCTAAAGCTGGGGCAATTGAGAATGAAGAAACCAAAAAGTTTAGTGAGCACATGAGATCAGATGGTCGTGGTCAGATTCTGGGTATGGGTAAATATGAAACATCAAGTCCTAACAGTTATTACCTCATCTATGCTTATCATGAATATCATACAAGTAGCCAGGACCGCTTTGTAAGGGTAAATGACACACGTGAATTGGTCCACGAAAACTATCATAATGATCGGATTTATAGACTATTGGTCCTTTACGTTTCAAACCACAATGTACAATGGGAAAAGGTCTTGAATGTTAGAACCGGTAGAAAGAAAAACTTTTATGGTGTCTATGACTCAGAAAAAGCGGTAGAAGGTGTACTGCCCGACGTTTGGGTTGGGAATGACGACGAGCTGTACATTCTTGCACAGCATCAACCGGTCAGAAAAAAAGAAGAAAAGATGTTTGATGTGCACAATTTAGAGTTAGTTCAACTCAGCTCTAAAGGCTCTATTGAAAGACAGATCCTCATAGATTCAAAAAAAAGCAACAACATTTCCCCAAGCGTCTTATATAATCCTTCAATAATCCAGGACCCAACTGTACGGTACTACCCCATGGAAGTTTATAACAAACAGGTGGACTGCCTGAGCAAGCTTGTTTTGATTGAATAATTACCAAACAGCTAAGCTATGTCAACTTGAAAAGGTTGGTAGCAGAACAGCAGAAATCCGGTGATTATGAGGTTTAAATGGTAATTAAACTCAAACTTGTACTCGCTCACACAAATTATAAACCAACTCAGAGATTCCTAACATGTGTTGTTTGGAAGATGACAATTCCTCACCGTATCTTAACTCAACAATACAAGCTAAGAAAACCGTCAAGATCCTATAAATGAATTTCGGAGATAAAACTTATCTATTCCAAACCTATTCTCGAACTCAAGACTTCAAAGTGTTTAAGTGGTCTATAGTCAACCTCAGACCTTATAAATGCTATGGTATTATGATCTTTGCCTGTTCTTTCCTAATGTTCATTAATCCCTGTTATTCCCAAACAGGCCCGGGAGGCGTTGGTAATACAACAGGAAACTCTTCCCTGAAGTTATGGCTAAGAGCAGATAAAGGACTTGGACTCCTGCCCAATGGGAAACTAGTGAAAACCTGGGATGATCAGTCTGGGAACGGGAATCATGTTTCAGCCCCAAGTGGTAGACGACCAACGTTAATGGTTGATGTACAAAATGGCAAACCTGGAGTTGAATTTAGTGGGGGTCAATATCTTCAAAATTTTTCCAGTTCCGGACTTTCAAATACTAGCCTTACCTTATTCGTTGTTCGAAAGAATGTGATTTTCGGGACGGACATAGCCATAGCAGCTGACGGTTCGGGTTGGCTCAACGAGTTTCTCGTACTTCGGAATGAGATTTATTTACATAACTCATCCGGGAACTTTCTGTACAAAGGACATCAATGTATCGAGTCTGTTGATCCTTCGGAAGCATCCATCCTGAGTGCTCGATTCGAAGGCTCCAGAGAACACCTGGAGCTATTCAACAATGGTTTGAAGAGTAACTTCCCTATAGAAAAAGCGGGAACAACCTGGAAATTTACAGAAGTCGATCGTATGATTACCATAGGTCAACGAAACGAGTTTGTTTCGTCAGAGTACCTGGTAGGAACTCTGTTAGAAATCATCGTTTACAATGAGTTACTTTCTGATTCAGAACACGAAGCAGTTCTAAAGTATCTGTGTGGGAAATACAATATCAATAATTCAAATTGTGGAAATCTAA
The DNA here is from genome assembly GCA_002428905.1 of Bacteroidetes bacterium UBA6063. GTDB lineage: Bacteria > Bacteroidota > Bacteroidia > NS11-12g > UBA9320 > UBA987. The sequence goes on from DIYD01000183.1 coordinate 10,187, forward strand.
CTGAATGCTGCCTGCCAGATACCACTACTCAGATTCTTGCACCATGTGATAGTTTAATTGCGCTCGAAGGATACAATTGGGCAACCAACGAACCACATTACGAAAGTTACGTATCATCCAAGGGGTGTGATAGCATAGTTTCCTTCGAAATTGACAAAGACTTCACCAATGGCGCCCATCTTGACTTTGTTCCAAACATTATCACGCCAAACAACGACGGCTTAAATGAGTACTTTCCAATGGAACATATACCAAAGGGCATTGGTTTTCATCTCTCCATTTACAATCGGTGGGGTGAAAAACTGTATGATTCAAATGAAAATAACGCCTTGACTGGTTGGCGTGGGAATCATAAAGGCCGGCCTGTTCCCGATGGTGTATATTTTTATATTCTCAGGTACAGAGAATGCGATGGTGAAGATATAAATCAAAGCGGTGCCGTGCATTTAATACGATAGTTTCCCCTTCCGTGGTGTTTCTTCGATTGAACCCGGGTGTATTCCGTCAATAGCCTCAAGGTTCTTTATCCCAGACATGTGTATAATCAGTTCGTGTAGGTTGTAAAGCTTGTCACTTTTTTGACGCAACTATCACAAATCCGGGTCTATAACGAAATGTTATCCTATATTGTGGTGAAATGTGATCAGCAATGATCCTCATAATCGGATAACTCTTGCCATATCACGCTAAAATCAGAACAACCAAAACAATGTCATTATGAATTACCCGTTCATCTGTACTCGAAATAAATTGGTGGTCATGATCTTAATTATCCTGCTAATTAACACGCAATTAAGCGCACAACATGTTAGCTTTGGTTGGGCAAACTCGACCGGAGGCCTGGGAGAAGACGAGAGTGTTTCGATAGCAGTTGACCATTTGAATAATACATGTGTAGTGGGTACTTATTGGGGCACCGTGGACTTTGATCCTGGTGCAGGTGAACTAAACCTATCAACCAGTGGAAGTTTCGACGTCTTTATTCAAAAGTTTAATAAAGAAGGTACCCTTTTATGGGCAAAGTCCCTGGGAGGACGGGAATCGGAAGAAGTGACCGGCATCTGCACGGACGCAAACGGAGATATATGCATTATCGGATATTTTGAAGACGTTGCGGACTTCGACCCAGGTCCTAAACAATTCGATTTGGAGTCCAGCGGCAGTAAGGATGCTTTTGTAGTGAAGCTAAATTCAGATGGAGACTTTCTGTGGGCCAAGGCGTTAGGAGGCGATGGTTTTGATCTTGGAATCAACATTGCAGCTAGTCAATCGAATCATGTTTACCTCACAGGGATCTTCAAAGAATCTGCAGATCTAGACCCTGGAAATGGCACAGACGAATACATCAGCAAAGGAGGGTATGACATTTTTATAGAAAAGCTTGACCCAGAAGGCAACCTGGTATGGGCAAGAGTAATTGGCAGCTCCAGAGATGACTATGCAGCGGATATATCAACAGATGGTTTGGGGAATTGCTTTCTAGCCGGAATCTACAGGGATACAATAGACCTTGATCCTGGCTCGGGGGAGCGAATTGAGAAGACGAAAGGTATGTTTATTGAGAAACTCGACAGCAATGGCCAATTTGTATGGGTTAAAACCGTAAAGAATGCAGGCAACAACATTACGCCACAAGCTTTGGATATTAACTCAAACGGGGACATTGTTGTTGCTGGTGAATTTAGTAGTGTGGTTGACTTTAACCCTGGAGGTGGCAATCTTTATATTGAATCCACAGGGAGAGATGATGCTTACATTTTAAAGTTAGACTCCGAGGGACATGTAATTTGGGCAAAGTCATTTGGAGGAGACCAAATGGAAAGGCTTAAGGGGCTAGCACTTGACGACATGGATAACATCTATGTTGTTGGTCACTACAATCTCATTATAGATTGGAACGCGGATAGTATTACTGCCGTTGGTGCGGAGGATATCTTTATTGCCGCTCTAAATTCCAGTGGTGACCATCTTTGGGGCAGATCGATTGGAGGATCTGAGCACGACTATGCAGGGTCTATTGAAGTCAACACAGCAGGAGATATTATGGTTTCAGGTAGTTATTCCGCTACGAGTGATTTTAATCCATTCAATGAGCAATTCAATTTAAGTTCTTCCGGCAGATTAGATGCTTTTCTGGTTCAACTATCAAGTTGGCCGCTCAAGGTCGACTTCCCTGAGGCCAGGAACTCGATATTGATTGCTCCAAACCCAACCAACGCCATCGTAACAATTAAATCCAACGATCGGCCAATCGAATTCATATATGTCAAAGACGTTCAAGGCCGAGAAGTCTATCATCGCGAGTTCAACACTTCAAAAAAGAACCACCAAATTAACCTTGTCAACGCTCGAAATGGTGTTTATTCTGTTCAAATTGGTATAGAAGGAGAGTTAAGGAACTACCTGCTCATGAAAAACTAGAAAAAGACAAGTGAGCTAATAACATTAGCGAGGTAGCATTTAATTTTCCAGGGTTCGTAGTTTGACCTAATAATTCATAGCTACTGGTCTCCCACTTCACAATAAAACGGGTGGTGGACAGGCGTATTGAACCTAAACCGACCCTTGGTAGAGGTTGCAATTTGGTTCGGCTTGAAGAGATTTATCTCCTGCCGAAACCGATCTCTTGAACGTCACTAATCTAAGGCTGCAATATTTTCTCTCTCCAACAGACGTCAGTAAATAAACAAAGTAAGAATAATACGTTCATCTGAAATCCCATATACTAAACCATCTGCGTTCGCAGTAATTGATTTAGTTGGTCTTTAGATCGCTTGTTTCTTTAGCGGACTCAGCGTTCTTCATTCGCTATGTGAAACTTTATTGCACTATTGCGCCACTTATTATGTGATGAACAGTAATCGGAACAAATTTGAAAAGCTATACAAGGAGGTTCACTCTGATTTATCGAGATACTGCATGAGTTTGGAACGTAATCCAGATCAGGCAAGGGATCTAATGGGTGATGTAATCCTGCGGGCTTATGAACGATTTGACAAACTTAACGACCATACAAAGTTTAAGTCGTTCTTGTTTTCCATCGCTGTGAATGTTCGACGGGAATTGTACCGTAAGAAGTTAAACAATGAGAAATATTTGGAATCAATTTCTGAGCAAAACACCACACCAATTTATGGAGAAGACACCAGGGTATATGAGGTGATTCATAACCTTTCCAAAGAACAGGCCGAGGTATTTATACTATTTGAAATGTCAGACATATCGCTCAAGGACATTTCCATCATGACCAATACAAATATTTCAACGGTAAAAACACGCCTAAGTCGAGCACGAAACAACTTACGTAAAATGTTGACCCAAGAGTTTAAAAAACACATCACAACTTTTTGACATGCGCTTATGGACACAATAAATTTATACAAGCAACAACTGAAAAAAGCAGAAGACATCCTGAGCTTCGAGCAAGTAGATGCGATATTGGACAAAGTACCAATTAACCATCCTAAACTGACCAACAGAAAAACAGCATTCGTTTGGTCATCGGCTTTGGTATTTATTTCTCTAACAATATTTGGAGTTTGGCAGGCTTCGCACAACAAACCATTGAAAAGGGACTCAATGAATGAAGACTATTTGCACAGGTCTGAACACCCTGCGATTTCTCAAAATTCAATACCTAACCCCATTATAATACCAGATACTCAAACCACTAAAGATCTATTCGACGATTTCAGTCCTAACGACAGTGTCAAGGAGCCTGTTCGACGACATGACACATCAAAAGCTGTGGAACCTGTTATTGTTCAGACACCAGCTATACAACCCAATCGAACCATTGACAAAAAACAGCGACTTAGGGATCATATTGACCCTTCAAATGCAGTATCTCCAATAAATCAACTCAAGCAATTTGGCTTATACGTGTATGACGATGTAGTCCTCTTCTCTCATGCTTCACCGCTTGGTTCGACCGAAATATATATCGACGGACAGGGAACCTTTTCGCATTCCAATAGAGGTACAATACCCAAAGCTGTGCGTGATCAAGAATTACCAGTGGTAATTAGCGCTCCTGGAACCCTTATCTATCAACATGAAGACTGGGACAGTATCCGTTTGGTGAATTCACAACTCCAGGGAATCAGAGTCAACTACCCGCTTGGACGATACCCCTACACGGTTTGGTGGTTTGATAAAACTATTGTTGACGCAGGCTCCCAAGACGATGTGTTTAGTACTGCAACATTGTCTCTGGAAGACATATTAGCGGACTCTTCGTCTCTCCGGAAATTGAGCTATGTCCATCACAGTGCTGGAAAGACGCTCTACTTTGACCAACAGTTCATTCGGGCTTCTAAAGACATGATTAAGAAACTCAACATCCGTTTTAATGAAAACACTATTCATTACAAAAAAGGACTTTCCGAATTCAGGGGTAAACATGCTTCCTCGTATTCCGATGTGCACAGACGTTATACCCATCGTTATATGAAAAACACACCTCCGTCCTTCATCACCAGAGAATATAAACACCACACCGAAATCTCGGAATTTATAAGTAGTAATAATAGAGAAAATGACTCCAGACAGTTTTTTTATGCCAATAAGCATCGGATGGTAGCGGTCTCCATTGGTGAAATACAGGGATGTAAAATTGTATTTTGGTATGAAAATCTGAAACGACTGAATGACATTTTAGAACAAGCCCAAGCCAGGCAAGTCGAAGAATATATGTCCTACATATCTAAACTCAATCTGGCTCCTTCCCTTCCTCAAAAAATCAATACTGAGAGTTACTTGAAGAAGATGTTGGCCTTCTCAAAAATAGGTGTCTCAACATCAGAAATGCTAGACTTAAGTCCCAAAACCTTAAAGAAATTAGGCATCATGGATGACCAGGGATATGTTCGGTACAACCTAAATATTGGAAAGTGGACGGAAGTTAATTACACTTTTCACAAGGATGATGTTGAACTCAACTTAAGGCAAAACAATGTAGAAACGGCGGATAGTATTATTCCTGCATATGTAACAGATGGCTTAGGTCATCTTTACCGATTAAGCTTTCTAAACGCTGAGGATTACCAGGTACAAAACCTTGTTCCTGTTTATGTTAAATCAGACTATACATATCACCTATCAGATAATTACCAGAACAAGGCTCACCCTGACTGCATTTTTTGGTTTGTACCTAGTAACGCGTTTTTGAGCTTATTACCGGATGAAGTAGCCGACCAAATTCGCAATGAATTATTGATGTACAAGGCCAATGAGGAGAAGGGTTCTATCGAACCGGATTCAACGCCCTGCGTATATTTCAACTCCTGCGAAATCGAGGAAGCTGGGTTCAATTATACGGTCTACCCAAATCCCACTCAATCGAGAATATTTGTTCAATTTGATAGTAATTGGGTAGCTGGTAAAATTCGTGTTTTCAGTTTGTCTGGAGAGCTTCTTCATACGCATGAGGTAAAAGGCAAGCTAGAAGCCATAGACCTAAGCGCCCTGGCTTCTGGTGTGTATTATCTTGAAGCGACTTCGCTAAATCAAAAAAGGCTATCGAAACGGATTTTTATTAGCCGATAACGTGACCGTACGTTTAATAATTGAGC
>DIYD01000183.1:15837-26361 GCA_002428905.1 Bacteroidetes bacterium UBA6063
TTAATAATTGAGCGTGATTTTTTAGAATAAGGTACCAGTGTCAATAACCTGATTTATGATCAACAATATAGATCTGTGTTCATACCAACTCACTGGTCTACCATTTTACCAAATATTCGAGTGCCTTTGCCAAGTTATCATGGGTCTTCATACAAGTGAATTGACTGGTTTGTATAAGAAAATCATATTTGACTAAACAACATATTAGACAATGAGAATAAGATTAAAATGGATGTCAATCCTATCGGTTATTGCCCTTGTAACATTGCATGCCTGTAAGGAAGAAGAAGTGACTATATCGAGCGAACCCGAACCGAAATCTCAGGTGTTTATATTCTTGACGTCGACCGACTGGATAGTCTACGATTTTGTAGTTAACGGACAGAGCTCATGGAGTATCGCACCTGAGTGTAACAAGGACAACGGGCTTCGTTTTCGAACTGAGGGCACAGGGGAAAATCTTACGGGTGACTTAAAATGTGACCCACTCGACACAAATACCGTGTTCAACTGGAAATTGGAAGAGGATAGCCTTGTGGTAATCTCCTCTTTAGATTCTGGGAACGAGCCCTTATGGTTGGAAATCGATTCTATTTCAAAATCGAACCTTACCTTTTACGAGAAGGCCGAGAATGGGAACGAACAGCTCATTTACCTGAAGGCTGCAGATTAATTATGCAGTTGAGGTGTTGCTAAACACTACATCAACTTTTTTCAACGGTTCATACCCACTTTACACGTGCTAGTCAATTCGATTTCTAAAACCCGAAAGCTTTGTACAAGTTTGGTATATGAACAAGAACATATTTACATCAATTATCCTGTTGATTCTCTCGGTGGCGGGAGTATCGGCTCAGGTTGTGATTGCAGCAGGAGACCTTCCTAAACCTACTTCGAAATACCTATACAACCTGTATGACGATCCAAACCCAGATCATATTGACTTTAAGAAGGTTGGATTCCACATTACCGAAGACAAGCTTGTTAATCCACAACCCGATACGGTGAGTATATACCAATTGTATCAACATTGGTCAGGAGGTGAATTTGCGATTAGGCATCATGACCACACAGGCACCAAATCGATTGAATATTTAAAAAATAATACGAACGGCGAATCCATTGATCTGGTCGCTACAGAAACCAGTTTTTTCCGAGATGGCAACTATCAACACTGGAGGTTTGATCAACCCACAACGGTATATAAATCGCCTATGAAGTTCGGCGATGAATTTTCTGCCAAATACAGCACCATAGACTCCATTCTTAAACCCTCCCCTTTTCCGGGTGTAGACACGCTGGTCGCCCATGTACATACGGAAAATAAATTTGAGGCTGATGCATACGGTAAAATCACGTTGGGAGACGGCACCGAACTGGAAGTACTGCGTATTTTTGAAACCGAAACAAGCAAGGACACAGCAGATGTGTATATACCAGGTTCAGGATGGGTTCCGAACGTCCAGAATCAATTGGCCAAAAGATACACGTATTGGTATTACTGTCCAGGATATGGGTACCCGGTTGCCTTCGTACAGATGGATCAAAACAACCTCTCCCCTGTATCAATGTCTATTCTGAAGCGCGCTAGTCTTTCCAATGTGGAACCAGTTACAAGCGACGATTTAATTCGTATTTACCCAAATCCGGGTGACGGCAACTTTTCCATTGATCTTCCAACAAAAGGCGTTATTCAAATGGTAGAAATCATCGACATAAATGGTCAAATACAATCAACACATTTGAACCCAGGCATAAAGCTTCATCTGTCGGTGACACCCGGTGTTTACATGGCTCGTTTCCACATGAACAATGGGAATCACATCACTAAACGACTTATCATTTCTCAATAAATGTAATAATCATAACAATGCAGACTACAGTTATCAAAACAAGCTTAGCACTTTGTCTTCTTTTCAGCTGGTTGTCGGCCAGGTCTTCCGCAGAAGGTGGCCTACCAAGCTCCAATCAATGGCATTGCAATCTCGGTGCTCTTTTTATCGTTGACCAGTATTCGGGCAATACAGTTGGTCCCTATTCAGAACTCGTTTGGTTAAGGCAAGGCAAAAGCAATATAGCACCAGGGTTGGGTCTGGGCTATTTCCGTGTGGCAGACGCCAATTTCATCCCGTTCTCGGCAAATATTCATGTTCATTTGCTCAATCGACCTAGAGCACGACTTACATTTACCTCGGCTTTGGGTTACAGCTATGCCGATAAACATAAAGATGTTTTTTGGGAGGGAGGTGCGTTTTCGAGTCAGGGCCTGGTGATGAGCAGGAAAATTGGGCACTCGATTGGCCTAAATATTCATGTAACACATACCATTCAGAAACATCAACTCGCTGATCCGAACTATGATGCTATAGTGAATTCTATCTTCCTTCAGCGCAAACGGAATGTACAGTTTGTGCAAGCTGGTATTGGTATAAATTATGGCCTGTTTCGGAAACGCAATTAACCTAGATTGCCAAACAATGTTTTGATCTTGGTAAACACATCTTTGCGGTAGCTTGGACCGATGAGGTAGCGAACACCCAGAACGGTGATACTCGTCGATTCACTGTATTCCATCTTACTTAGGTTGACAATGTGCGACTTATGTACCCGCGTGAGGGAAGTATTTGCAAACTGTTTTTCCAATTTCCCGAGCGTATTTAAACTGACAATTTCCTTGTCCTTGCAAATAATCTTGACATAGTTTTCCATACCGGTGATAACATAAATCTCGTCTATGGAGATCATGTATGTCTTACCTCCGGACTTTATCAACCATTTGGATTCATTTGGGTCTTCAGATTTTCCACTGGACTGTGTTGTTCTATGTTGTACCAAAACTCGATGTATAGCCTTGGCAAATCTTATTTGAGAAACCGGTTTAAGGAGATAGTCAACGGCGTTTTCCTCAAATCCTTCTACAGCATAATCCGGATATGCCGTGGTAAAAATAATCTTGGGTGGGTTCGACAATGACCGAACAAAATCCAGTCCTGTGTTTTTAGGCATTTGAATATCCAAAAAAATAAGATCTACCTGATGCTCTCGTAATGCCGCAAAGGCGGAAGACACATCGTTACATTTCGCAACGAGCTCCAACTCCGGGTAGTCTTTGATGTAGTCTTCGATGATCTTTTGCGCAATGGGTTCGTCATCTACGATGATGCATTTCAATTTATTCATTGTGTTGTTTTATCTCTATCTCCAAATTAACCTCATACCTTCCTTTAGTCTCTCGTACCCTCAATTTGGGGTTCAGACTTTCAGGTAGCATATTCAGCCTCCTGCGCACATTGAATAAGCCGACCCCACTATGTGTTTCGCTTTGGGAGGCAAGTTCGGTTGGGTAATGCGAATTAGCGAGTCTGGCTACAAGAACTCCGTTTTCTACAAAGATCTTTAATTCAATCCATGCCCGAGCGCCATGCGCTGCGTTCGCGTGTTTAAAGCAATTTTCGATCAATGGTATCAACAGCATAGGAGGAATAAGTCCATCTGTACTATTCGTTGGTAAATCGCTTCGTACCTCAATAAAATCTCCTACACGGGTGGTACTAAACTCAACAACCTTTTGTACGAACTCCAACTCCCGCGGCAAGGGAACGAATGCCTCGTTACACTCGTAAATGACATACCTAAGAATATCGGACAATAGTAGAATTGACTCTGAAGCTTTGCTATCGTTGGCTTTAGACAGGCCGTATATCGTATTTAGCGCATTGAACAGAAAGTGCGGATTAATCTGGCTTCTAAGGTTGTCTAATTCCACCTGAACTTTCTCCTTCTCAAGTAGCGCCAATTGCCTCCTCAAACGAAAACTGCGCACAGTTTGATGACTTAATGCAAAGGCCACAAAGATAAAAAGGGCTTCTACGAACTGATTGAACGGGTTAGATAACCCACTTATGTCCTGGGGCAACCGTTCTGGATAAATTACATAGTAGAACTTGTGCAAGAGCATGGCCCAATACAGTGTCAAAAAATAAAGCCCAAGTGTAATCAACACATAGGCCACATACTTTCTTTTCAATAAGAACTGCGGAACCACATAGTCGTTATGAAAATATGCGGGTAAACCAAAAGCCGTCACCTCAACCGCTAACCATACCAGCATCACAGGTAGTGGCATCAAGGTTCTTTCCATTGCCATGAAAAGGATTAAGTAGGCAATCCAAAAAACCAGGTTACGTAAAACGCGATATTTATTTAATTTAATCCAGGTCAACATATACAGATGCAATTTAGCCTTCAACACACAGATTTCTCCTCAAATTGTATGAAGACCGTGCTTTACTACGTCAATAACTTCTTCTCAGGGATAATCTCATCAAGCTTCGGATACATGAAAGAGCTTTTGCCCTATTCTACGTAGTTCACCTCACGGTGCCAATTGAATTGCTTTATTCAATTATTTCTTTGTGTTTGCCTTTGTTCTCCATCTTATGATAAGCGAGCCCAGGATTATAGTAGGTATCCCAATTATTCTTGTCGTGATCCAAGCTCTTCTGTAAAATCATTAAAGCTATGGGCTGATCAACGTTTTATCCTTTTTCCGGCTGGTCTATTATACTCTACCTGCAGATCTACTGTACACCCCAAACGCAGATATTCTATACGCACTGACTCCTGGAATTTCCAATTGGGATTGGCCATTACTGTGATGGACGCATAGACCAATCCCTAAAAGTGATGAGAAAACATGAAACACAACCAACATCGCTTTTGCGTTTATCCTTGCCTGTTTCTCATGTTCATACTCGATTGCATTGTTTAATTGACCAACTCCATATGTGAGGTATAATTAATCCCGCTGGAAGCATTGTAAAACTCGTACTGGAAAGACTCCTCATCCAGCTTATTTACCCAGAACTGTTGTTCAAAGGGCATGCCTTCATTCAGTCTGATTTGGGATGAGTCTTTGGAGAATACCCAAACACCATTAAGCTTGTACTCCGTATCAGACTTGCGTCCTTGTCCATACGTTCCATCCGCTCGGAACTGATATTTCAACGGATCGTCGCTGAGTGCTTTTTCGGTTTCGTTTTCCCAAAGCTTTACCTGTACCCATTCACGACATAATAGGTCCATTTTAGAACGCTGAGGTGTAGTATCCGTATTGTCAATACTTGGCACTGTCTCTTCAGGTCCGCACCCCGTTAACGTTGAACCTAATGCCAGGATGCACAACCCCAGGATAAACTTAAATCTCATAATTTTTACTGTTATATTCATAATTCAAAGACGTCTTCTCAGCCCTTAATGTCTTATCCTAAAACGTTGATTTTGATGAAGATAGAACAGTTCTTGATCAAGCCAGTAATATCCTGTGCGAAGACACATGAATAATCCATATACGTTTAACTGTTACGTAGGAATACGGTTTTAACCAGCACATTTAAGCTGTTTTATAATCTCGTAGTTTGGAATCCAACGGTAGAGAACGCTTTACGTTGTTGTTCTGTTCAGACGAAAGTGGTCAATCTAAGCACTTATCTTCTTTTAACTTGTTCTTTAAGTAGAGGGCTACATCAATTAATTCATATTGCTCACGCACAAATTGCCTACACTCGTCAATTCAATTTCAAAAACTCAAAACATTTACTCAAGTTTGGTTGATGAGTGCTCAGACTAACAATTTCGGCTATCTCTGCGCACGACATCTGTATCTAACGTTATTAAGGCCAACCTTTCAACATGTATTCTTAAATCAACCTTGCTGCGATCACTTACATATCTCCTTACAGTCTTTTGCTCTTGTCTAACGCCGACCTGCTTGATGGCTCAACATGGGGAAGTCGGTGTACATGCAATAAAAGAAAGAACCAATTTCGAAACAGGCACCGCAAATAAACTGGACTTGTTGAATGCATATCTGCAGCCAAATCCAGTTACATTTCGTAGAAATAGTGGCCAGTGGAATGACTCCTGTAGGTATCGGTCGTATACGGCTGATGCGTCGGTGGCTTTTTTCGCTCAGCATGTATCGTTCTCTCGAAAAGTGGACTCTTCGCGCCACAATGGTGCGACCTATGTTAGTTGGAGTGTACATTTCCCTCGAGAACGTGAGGTTCAACTAATTCCTGAAGGCGACGTATCGCGAAACATCAATTATTTCACATCCGGAAGTCCGGTTGCCAAGAGAATAAGAGATTATCAGCAGTTGACTTATCAGGATATAAATCGAGGTATAGACGTACTTTTTTACTACAACCACAGCGGTCAATTTAAGTACGACATTAAAGTCAAGCCAGGTGGTGATATTCTTGATTTTGAACTCGAATATTCAGGTGTCGAAAGTCTAGAAGTAGATGATGCCGGGAGATTGGTTCTGCACACGAACCAGGGTGATTACCGGGAAGATAGGCCTTATTCTTATCAACTGATTGATGGAAAAAAACGTGAAGTAGATGTACAGTATAAAGTTGATGGCTTCAGATTAAAATTCACCATAAATGGGTCGTATGATCCTACTTATGAGCTTATAATTGATCCGATATACCTGGACTGGAGCACCTATTTCTACAGACATAAGTCTTTGATTAACAACCGAGTGACTTCTGTAGAGGCCATTGATATTGATAGAAGTCAGAATATTTATATTGCTGGAAACACTTCAGAGTATTTTCCTGAAGCCAAACTGACGTATGACACGGTTTCACCAAAGAATAATTCCAAAGGTTTTGTCTGCAAGATGACTCCTGAAGGTGATAGCATTTTATACTTTAGTTACCTTGGAACATGGACCTACGTATCAGAGATTGCCGTTAGCCAGGATAATGAACCGATCATTGCGGGCATTGCCGTGGCCAAAAGCTTTCCAGTGACTCCAACTGCATATGACACGAATACAAATGTGTGCGGATACCCAGGAAATTGCACCAGATGCTTTGTCACCAAATTCAATAAAACAGGATCCGCTTTGGTTTATTCCACCTTTTTTGGTCAAACCGACTCCCTGCCAGGTGGTGGTGCTGTGGGCGCTATTAATGTTTCCACGGTTGGTTTACTTATCTCTGCTTTGGATTTGAATACCAAAGGTGAGGTTCATATTTCGGGCCGTATAGATCGTAAATCTTCAGCTAAAATTCCAATTACCTCCGGAGCCTATAAAGCCGATAGAGATGAAATGTTCATTACGAAGTTCAAATCAGATGGGTCCGGTCTTGTGTTTTCCACCTATTTCGGTGGAAATAAGGGGTATATATCTCATGGAGCTATTTTAGATCTCTGCACCGACCAGAATAACAATATTTACGTTGTTGGGCGCACAAATGCCGAGGATTTCCCAATTACACCGGGTTCGCCGGTTTTTACAACAAAGTTCAAACCAGGTGCTTTGAGTCTTACGGGTTATGTTGCATTTGTCTCGAAGTTTTCTTCTAAGGGTGATCGCCTGTTGTATTCACACCTGCTCGGAGGTGTAGATGCATATCATAAATCATGCTTTGAGAGTGTGTATGTAAACAACAGAAACGAGGTCTATTTAGCCGGTTTTACGAATTCCGCGGATTTCCCTGTATCGAAGAACGCTTTTCAAAAGCAAATCAATGGTGGATTCGATTTGATGGTGGTTAAATTAGTTTCATCGGGTACAAATATTGCTTATTCCACGTACCTGGGTGGATCGGGCTATGAGCTATATTCCATAGGGCATGCACATGAGCACGTAAAAATTGTAGTGAACGACAAACAGCAGGCCTATGTGGTTGGCATAAGTTGTTCTACAAATTTCCCGGTTACTCCAGATGCTTACCAGCCAAAGAACAGGTCAATTCAATATCCATCCCACCATGCAGATAATGGGGATTTAGTTTTAACCAAGTTGAGCAAGAATGGTGATAGTGTGCTGTATTCTACCTATTTTGGAGGAGATAAGCTTGACGAACCATTAGACATTAAGCTTTCGCGCAAAGGTTGTGCATCTCAGCTATTGGTTTGCGGTTTTACCAAATCTTCGAACTATCCAGTAACAAGCAATGCATTTCGCAATCAACGGGTTGTATCCTATGGTAATACCTCATTTATCACAAAGTTCAGTGACACACTTGGCATAGAACATCCACATCTGAGTAACCAGGATACTATTGTTGAATGTGATCGCGTATTCGAGATTCTCAATGCCAAGAATATCGGTGCTACTTATAAGTGGTATGATGGGTCAGATGAACAATCTAAAATAGTCGTGGATACCGGTTGGAAATGGGTTCAGGTCACTTATGGGTGCGATACAATATCCGACTCTATATATTTTGACCGGCAATACACCCCAACACCTGGATCCCTCGGGCCAGACTCCTTGTACTGCGATCAGTTTGCGCGAATTGATGCGGGTAATGACTCGATTCATGCAACTTACTTGTGGCAGGATGGTGCAACAGACCGTATTCGTAACCTATCCGAATCAGGATGGTATTCGGTCACCGTAAGTACGTCTGTCTGCGGAACGGTAAATGATTCTGTTCTACTTAAGTTCCTTGAGACACCCGATATAGATCTCGGATTGGATTCCACCTATTGTGAACCCTTCTCCGTCAAGCTCGATGCTCAAAATGAGTCAAATGAAGTAAACTATTTATGGTCGTCTGGAGATAGCACCCAAACAATTCATGTTGCCGACACAGGCCGATTCTGGGTGAAGGTAAAGAATTCATGCGGAGACGATAGTAGTAGTATTTCTCTTTCCCGTTTAGATCCGCCACTTGCCAAGCTACCCCAAGATACGGTGTTTTGCGATAACGTTCGTGGCATTTTAAAGACCGGAGACCCGGGCAATTCGGAAACCTATTATTGGAGCGACCCGGATAAACAATTGGGCCTGGGAGTAACTGATTCTTTTCAGCTGTTGGATAGCGGTGCCATCTCCGTTACAATTACCAACGCGTGCGGTACGTCCTCGGACACCATGCACATTGGATTGCTCAAAACTCCAATACCTGCCCTGGACAATCATTATTATTTGTGTAACGAAGTTGACACAATCATAGACATAGGCCAGAATGACAATGGGGAGCAATATCTATGGAATACCGGTGACCAAACATCCGATTTACGATTAACCGAGCCCGGTAAGTACTGGGTGCAAATCCAAAACCTCTGCGGAGTCGTTTCCGACACCATGGAAGTTATTCTCAAAAAATCGCCCGTCTTAAACCTTCCGAGTGACTCCCTTTTCTGTGACTCTATTGACGTGCCAATTGATGTCTCAATAAATGATTCTGAAGCAGAATACTTCCTGAATAATGACCGCTCAGGGCCCTTGATTCACCTTCCAAATACGGGTACATACAGAATAACTGTACGCAACCGATGCGGTAGTATTTCTGACAGTATATCTGTTCAATTAGTAAAGACCCCAGCACCTATATTGTTAGACACACTTGTTTTCTGCGACCGGGTTACGCCAACTCAAGTATCTCCGATTAATTGGTCGGATAAATGGGAATACGTTTGGTCTAATGGAGACACGACGCATAGCACAGTACTTTCCAACCATGGATTAACCTGGGTACATGCGACCAATAAGTGGGGCACCGGAAGTGACTCGATATACCTTAAATTGTCAGGCTCACCTGAAATTAATCTTCCCGTCGACACATCATTTTGCAACAGGGAGGGAATTAAGCTGGGAGTTCAAGATGAAGGCATGCAATATGAATGGAGTCCGCTTGGTGAGACAACTCCGATGGTATTAATTGATCAACGAGGAGCATATACACTCTCCGTCATTAATACAGACGGATGTAGGACTTCTCATACGATTCAAATCGCGAGAAAGTGTAATGAAATCCTCTGGATACCTTCTGCGTTTAGCCCGAACAACAATGGACTAAATGACGTTTTCAAGATCAACTATACTCAATACGAAGATCTACAATGGGTCATATTTAACCGATGGGGAGAAATCATCTTTCAATCAAACCATTTCACGAAAGGTTGGGACGGCACTTACAAAGGTACACCTGCACCTGAGGGTTCATATTTCTACTATATCGTATTTACCGATCTCGTAGACAATCGACTGCGGTCTTTGACTGGTTCTATACGGTTAATGAGGTAGTTACACCAGGTCTACGTATACATCCGAGCAAGGTTGACTTCGGTTAGAAATAGCCCAAGACCCAATCGCATATAGATGATTCACACGCCTTACGAAGTCGAGTCTTCAGATCCAAAGATGGGCGTTAATACCCCCGTCAGACGCTTCTAAAAACCGCTATATCTAACTATTGACTCTGGCATTTACACAACATAACTTTGGTTCGTAGTCGTTGGTCCCTTCTGTGCCACTATGCAGGGACAACTGGTTTCTAATCCAATAAAAAAAGCTGTACAATGAAATTCAGGTTTGAAAAAGAAGTAAAATTCACGCTTTACCCTAAACGAAACTATTGGCCGGATAACACGGAAGTCCTCATTAAAAAATTGAGGCTTATCAAGCCCAAAAAGTGGTCGTACGAACATGGTCTAATCGAGGCCTTTTGCAATACCAATATCCGAAACATTGACTACTATAGAAAAAAGATATTT
>DIYD01000241.1:0-928 GCA_002428905.1 Bacteroidetes bacterium UBA6063
AAGAAGAATTAGCTTCGGGCAAAGGCTTTAAAGCAGCGGTTCGACAAGGTTATAAAGCAGCGCTTTCCTCCATTATTGATGCGAACGTTACAACGTTGATCGCAGCATTTATCTTGATGGTACTTGGTAAAGGACCAGTTGCCGGTTTCGGTATTATACTTTTAATTGGTATTCTTTCTTCGTTATTCACTTCAATCTTACTTACACGTTTATTCGTGGAGTCAGATATCAAGAAAGGGAGAGAGATTGCATTCAATACAGGAGCAAGCAAGAATATGTTGAAGAAATTCAACTATAACTTCATTGGTAACCGTAAGAAATTCTACATCGTTTCTGGTTTGATTATTGCCACAGGAATCGGATTTATGGTTACTAAAGGCATAAGCACTGGTGTTGACTTCAAAGGCGGATGGTCTTACGTTGTAACGTTGAACGGTGAAGCCAATACGGAGAACGTGAAGAAAGAGCTTACTTCAATTACCGATGAGAATATTGAAGTGAAACGTTATGGTACGGAGAACGACTTCAAGATCACTACATCGTACCGTATCAATGATAAGTCTGAAACGGTTTCTAAAGAAGTAAGAGATACCATCGTGCATACCTTAACGAAGTTTGGAGCTACGGATGAATCGGTTCTATCTGAAAGTAAGGTTGGACCAACCATTGCCGAAGACATCAAACGTGATTCAACTATGGCCATCATCCTTTCGTTGATCGGTATGTTTATCTATATCGTTGCGCGATTCAGAAAATGGGGATATGGTCTGGGTGCTACGGTTGCCTTGTTCCACGATGTATTAATGGTATTCTCTATTTACGCCATCTTCGGAGGAATCCTGCCATTTAGTATGGACATTGATCAGGCATTTATTGCTGCAATTCTTACGGTAGTAGGTTATTCAATTAACGATACCGTGGTAGTATT
>DIYD01000241.1:980-15981 GCA_002428905.1 Bacteroidetes bacterium UBA6063
ATTAACGATACCGTGGTAGTATTCGACCGTGTACGTGAGTTCTTAGGCTTGCATAAATATGAGAAGAATACTTCTGGCGTTATTAACGATGCGATTAACCAAACGTTAAGCAGAACATTGGTTACGTCGTTAACAACATTGTTGGTTGTTGTAATCTTATTCGCATTTGGAGGTGAAGGCCTAAAAGGTTTCACGTTTGCGTTGTTAGTGGGTGTGGGTGTTGGTACCTATTCATCTATATGTATCGCTACTCCAATTGTGGTGGATTTCATGAAAAGAAAAAATCAGTAACACAGTTATTCAAAATATAAGAAAGCGTTGAGCATGTGCTCAGCGCTTTTTTTGTGCCTGTTTGGTATATACTCCGTCGTTTAGTTGGTATGTAACCAATTCAAATACGCTGTTTCGATTCGTCAACATACGATCCAGGGTCAACGGTTCATTGTAAAATACCGTGCCATTCGGTTGAACGCGGAAATAGAGGCTTTGTATTTGGTTTCCTTTAAACTCAAAAGGTTGCCCGTTGGGGTATAGATACGAAGATTCGATTAACGTGTTTTCAGTAATTTCAAATATTCGAAGTTGGCGATGCGAAGTGTATTCACAATTCATATTGAAACCCTGAAAGAAATAGTATTGCTTCCCATTGATTTTAGGGTTAATTATACGGTAATAGCTGAATTGCTGCCAGTCACTGGTATTGCCACTGTTGGTAGGAAGGATGTGGTGTGTTAATGAACCATCGGTCGATTTATAGGCAACATAATTCCGATATTGATGGGCACATGTATCTGCCAGTCGATTCCAGGTGTAAACCCGTAGTTTATGGTCTGGCGAATCTTCATAACTTAGGGTTAAGTGGGAAACACCAGAAAGGGATACACCTGTTTGGTGACTTTCGTTGCTCCACGGTTGTAACCCATAGGTTTTGGGCTCAATGGGCAGAAGGTGGAAACTGTCTATAGCCAACAGTACGGCAAGGGTAGAATCAAAAAGCCCCTGGTTAAACGCTTTTCCCGGGCCTTCTGTTTTTAGGCGTTGGCCGTGATAATAGGATAACTGATCCGTTAGGCTATCTATTTTGGCGGCCTGGCCGTAGCTCATATGGGAAATAAGCAGTGTGATTGACCAGGAAATGGTTCGTTTCATGGGGTAAAAACGGCGTGTTTCGATGCGATAGTATATAGAAGCGAAATCCAGGGCATAAAAAAACCCAGGCAACATGGCCTGGGTTGAACTAATCACATGCGACTTGATTAAAATGTGTTAATCTTAATTCGTTTTGAGATTTCTTCTACATCACTCTTAAACTTTCGGTCCGTATCCATTAAATCACTTACCGTTTGACAAGCGTGAATCACCGTAGAGTGGTCACGACCACCAAAGTGCATTCCAATTTTCTTTAACGGAGCCTTTGTTAATTGCTTGGCGAAATACATCGAAATCTGGCGGGCTTGAACGATTTCACGTTTACGTGTTTTCGACTTAAGCTGCTCGATCGACAAGGAGTAGAAATCGGATACCAATTTCTGAATGTACTCGATAGAGATTTCGCGTGATGCGTTTTTAACGAAGTTCTTCACCATTTTCTTAGCCAGATCAAGATCAATGTCTTTTCTGTTTAGTGAAGCCTGGGCAAGTAAAGAGATTAATGCACCTTCCAACTCTCTAATGTTTGAGTCGATGTTGTGTGCAACATACTCCACTACTTCCGAATTTAGTTTAATACCGTCTTCATACATTTTGTGCTCGAGAATGGAAATACGAGTTTCCAGGTCGGGCACCTGAAGATCAGCGGAAAGTCCCCATTTGAAACGGGATAGTAAGCGTTCGTCTACATCTTTCAAATCGCGCGGTGCACGGTCTGATGTTAGAATTATTTGCTTACCGTTTTGATGTAGATGATTGAAAATCTGGAAGAAAATTTCTTGCGTTTTTTCCTTTTTGGCAAAAAACTGTACATCGTCAACAATTAATACATCCAATAACTGATAGAAGTTTAGGAAGTCGTTGTTGTTTCCATTCTTACAAGAATCAACATACTGGTTCACAAACTTCTCCGAAGAAACAAACAATACAGATTTGTTCGGAGACACTTCTTTAATGCGGTTACCAATGGCGTGAACAAGGTGCGTTTTACCTAGACCAACTGAACTGAAAATCATCAGTGGGTTAAATGCGGTTCCACCTGGTTTGTTCGCTACGGCAAATCCGGCAGATCGTGCAAGTCTGTTGCAATCACCTTCAATAAAATTATCAAATGTATAATTAGGGTTTAACTGGCTGTCGATGTTTATTTTCTTCAACCCTGGAATAATAAAAGGGTTGTGGATGTTGGCATTAACGTTTTGAGGAATGCCCACCTCGTTTTTGTTGTTGTAGCCAGTGTTTTTAGTTGGCATGTTAATGGTGTAGGCATGAGGATTACGTGCACTTGTACTACTATTGTCTACAATGATGCTGTATTCTAATTTAGAACCTGCACCAAGCTCACGCTCCAACGCCTTCTTCAAAAGAGTTACATAATGCTCTTCAAGCCACTCGTAAAAAAACTGACTAGGAACCTGTATGGTCAGATTTTTATCCTCAACTTTCAAGGGCTTGATTGGCTCAAACCATGTCTTGAAACTTTGCGGATTTACGTTGTCCTTTATTAAGGACAAACAGTTCTTCCATACCTTTTCGTGTTCTGCAGTCATATAAGTTTTTAGTTATAAGTCAGTTATCAATTTGAGGTTGGTTTAGCGACACCTTTTCCTTCAAATCGTGGGTAAAATTGTCTAAAAAATATTTAGAAAAAAAACCAAATAGGCTTGTGTTTTAATAAATTTTTAACAAGATAGATCGGTCGATTTTAGCCTCCAAAATGCTATCTCGTTCATAATCAATTTTTCCCAAATTTATTCCGGCCCAGCCTGTTTGTGCGATGTTGACAACTTTGTTTCGAATGTTCATAACCCGTTCTGGCTTGTCTAAAAACGTATGTGTGTGGCCTCCTAAGATTAAATCAATGTGTTCTGAATGTTTGGCCAATCTTATGTCAGAGACCTTATCTGATTTATAATCAAAGCCTAAGTGTGAAAGACAAATGACCAGATCACATTTTTTCTGAAGCTTCAATTCTTTCGCAACTTCATTTGCGCGTTTTATTGGATCCAAATAGCGCGTATTTAGATACAGGTTTTTTGAAACCAGTCCGTCCAAATCAATCCCAACTCCAAAAACGCCAACTCGAGTTCCACCCTTATTAAAAATCTTGTATGGCTTAAACTGATCTTTCAAAATGGTGTCGGAGAAATCGTAATTGCATACTAAAAATGGAAACCTGGCATGAGGTAGTTGCTTTTTTAATCCGTCTAGTCCAGCATCGAAATCGTGATTGCCTAACGTGGCGGCATCGTATTTCATTGCCGACATTAATTTAAACTCCAATTCCCCGCTGTAGTAGTTAAAATAAGGCGTTCCCTGAAATATGTCTCCCGAATCAAGCAACAAGGTGTGTTTCTCTTTTGCACGAATTTGATTGATCATATCAGCGCGTCGGGCAACACCTCCAAGTCCCTGATAACGACCTCCATCCATCGGAAATGGATCTATTCTACTGTGCCAGTCATTCGTGAACATTATGCTTAACCTCGACCGGTTTTTCCCAAATGAGATTAACGGAGAGTTGGTTAACACTAACCCAACTCCTGCTTTTAATCCGCTTGAAAGAAATTCTTTTCTATTCATTATTCTGGGAATTAGGTATCCTGCCTTCTAAACGACCACTAAGTGGTTTATTCGCTGAAGTAGTATGGATGAATTGATGTACCAGAGCGTCTCGGATTAGTACATTTAGTTCCGTTTTTTTTGTGGATTCGTTGAATACCGAAAAACCATCACCACCATTAGCTAGGTAATTCGAGGTAATAATTTGGTAACGCTCTTTAATGTTTATAGCTTGGTCAAAGCTAAATTGTGCATAACCATTGGTCTGGATTATACGCACTTGTTTAATTCCACCGATCGGCTCTCCACCTTTCGAGAGAATATGAGCGGCTAATTTGTCGAGCTGTTTTTGATTCAATTCTACAACTACAAGACTGTTGTCGAACGGCATTAATTCAAAGACTTTTCCCCGGGTAATTTTTCCTGGATTTAACGCAGTGCGCAGGCCACCAAAATTCATTACGCAGACATCCGGTTCTATTTGAAGTTCATGTGTTGTATAATTCATCAACATATCAACCACAGCATTGCCAAGAGGGGATTCCGGTCTGTATTTCGACATGGATTCTGCACAATACCCAACAACTTCGTTCATCTGACTGTCGATTTGCGTCTTATACGGGTGAATTAGTTTAAGAACGCGCTCATCCTCACTCGTTGATGTGCTGTCAAAATGAATCAGCTGTCCTGTGTGATATTCTGTGAGGGGTGTTTTATGGCACGAAACACTAAAAAGTGCTACAAAAGCGAGTAGGCCAACATTCCTTAATTTAGAATACAAGGTCGATCTCTTTTTTTAAGAAGCCAATTGCACTTGCGACCACGTCGTTTTTTCTGTCTAATACATCCTGAAGAATGGCTTTGCCCAAATCTGGGCTTTTAGAGAATTCGGACATGTCTTTATAGCAATTGTTAATCGTGTTTAAGGCATCTTCTTTCGCTGCCTTCACCATAATCCATGCCTGATCACTTATAAAGATTTGTTGAGATACATTGTGGTTGAACTCTTCATTAATCGATGCGGAAAGTCGGTGCTTGAACTCCGTAGCACTTAAATTGGGGTCTGCCAGACGCATAACCAGGTTGTCGAGACGAATGCGCTCAAGCAAAATGGTAAGACGTTCGTAGGCCTGAAGCTTCATTGGAGTTAGGTCGGTAGATCGTTTGGATTTCAATTCGAGCTCTTTGCGTCGGTAATCCTCGTCGAGCATTTTCTTTAATGTAAAGTAAGTAACAAGAAATACAACCAACGCCGGAACCATATATTGCATGGTCTCGATGAAAATGTCCCACGAATCAGCGGCCAATAGTATCATACTTTTCTCTTCTTAAAATCGTCGTAAAATTAAGATATAAACGTAACCACGAGCCAAATTAATGTGTTATTTTCAATAAATTTGTACTACAAGCTATGGCATTAGTAGATAATAAAATACCCGTAACATTTACGGAAGGAGCGATACGCAAACTCGAAGAAATACGCACAACAAACGAGAATGTTGCGCCGTATTTGCGTGTTGGAGTGAAAGGCGGAGGATGCTCTGGATTATCGTATATGCTTGCCTTCGACGATAAGACGGAGAAAGATGATGAATATCTGGTTTCGGATATCCCTGTAGTCATGGAAAAGGTTCATGTGATGTACGTGCTTGGCATGGAAATCGATTACGAGCATGGACTGAATTCGAGAGGCTTCGTTTTCAATAACCCGAATGCGAAGGAAACCTGCGGTTGCGGCGAGTCGTTTTCGACTTAATTTTTTGCACCACCCAACCTCAAGGGTCATTCGACCGTACATACTGCCAAAATTAAAAATCAATGAAAAGGTTTACTTTACCATTTGCTTTGTTGGCAATTGCGTTGTGCGGATTTAATACGTTAAACGCTCAAACCAATGTTCCTGCTGTCGTGTCCGGAAATCAGACCTGGACAAAAGCGGCCAGCCCTTATGTCATTAGTCAAAATACAGTTATTAGTGCCGGTGTCACCATTAAGATCGAGCCAGGTGTCGTGGTGCGATCGACAAATCCAACCTATCAGCTCACTGTAGACGGTGCTCTGGAAGCAACGGGTAGCCAAACGGCTGGTATGGTCACTTTTGATAGTATTCAAATACAGTTTGGTGCAAATGCGGTGCCTTACGATGCTTCAGCCGGGATTGGTAACCAATTCAATTGGTGTAGGTTTAACGGCCCAATGAATGGTAACCCAAATACAACAGCGTTACGCACAGGGATTAGAATAGGGATTGATCGATGCATTTTTAATGGCCACCGAACAGCACTACACTTAGGTATTGGAGGCGTTGATTCTATGTGGGTGACCAATTCGTATTTCTCCAGTTATAAGCCTATTCATAGTTTCGGTACGCAGTTAAAGTGTTTCGTATTAGATAATACTTTTCAGGGTTGCACGGAAATGTACTTCTATGGCGCATTGCAGTTTGAACGTAATACGGTAGACGGTTTGGACCGGTTTTCGTGCTATGCATACCGGAATGTAGATATTAACTGTAATTCCTTTTCACATTTCGATAGACCATTAAGTCTCACATTCTATGGCACGGGTAAGATCGAAACATTCAATTTTATGAATAACCACCTCGACAGCTTTAAAGGTCAAATGATCGTGATAAATAGGGATAATTACATCAGTAAAGCGAAGTTTAACAATAATAATTTCCTGCATACAGATGGTAACACAAAAGTGGCTATCAACGGAGCCAATGTGGATCAGTCCACCTCAACACGTATTGATTTTACCCGAAACTATTGGGGCGCAACCACTACCACCCAAATAGAAGACATGGTGCACGACTATGGTGATGACATTCAGATTTACGGTAAGGTTGACTTTGGTTCGTTTGCAACGTCTAAGATCGCCAGGAAATGTCCGAGCTGCGAGGCTATTTTTACCATTACGCCTGATTCGTCTGATCGAAAGAAATATAAATTTACGGGGAGCGTTCCCCCGATTGGTGGTTCAGCCGAATACCTGGTTTACGACAAAAGTGGTACGAGCTCTACAAGCCTTAATGGTTCAACCGTTACATACCGATTTAATTCAGGTGCCTCAAACAATAGAGTAATCTATATGGTGTACGATGCAGCTGGAAATTTATGTGACTCTTCGTTGCAGAATATTCCATGCATGGCGTCTTATTATGTAGGTAAGGATACCAACAATAAATTCAAGCTTTTTCTTATAAACAATAGCAGAGGTACAGATAGCAAGACAACCTACCTTTGGACGTTTGGAGATGGCACCACGTCAACAAAAAAGAGTCCAAATCACAAATACGCCAATTTCGGAAAGTATGAGGTGTGCTTGTCAATTGCCAATCCCGTTACCGGTTGTGAAAGTAGGTTCTGTGACTCTATTGGACTTGATTCAAACGGCAATCTGTTGAAAGCTTCAGGGTTTGAAATTAACGTTATAGACGAATCCGAATTACTGGGCTTGTCACCTCAACGGTTAGAGAACGATCGGGTGCACGTATATCCAAATCCAACACGAGGAAATGTTGTGATTCAGGTGGATGCCGGAGTTCGGGATATGGAAATACTGGTGCGAAATGCCTTTGGTCAGATGCTGCAGCATGTAGAGGTAAATACCAACGAAGCAGAATTGGATTTAAGCACCTATTCAAATGGAATCTATTTTATAGAAACGAACATCGAGGACCAGAAAGTCATCCGAAAGATTATATTGACGAAATAACAATGTCGATCGGTTGATCGAGTTCATTGATGACAGAACGGGAAATAATTGTAGGATGTTTGGATGATGACAGGAGGTGTCAAAACCTCCTGTATCAGAAATACTATCCCCTGATGTCGAGTATTGCACTGCGATACACCAATTCCAAAGATGAGGCCCTGCAAGGCCTCAATTTTGGTTTTTTGAAGGTGTTGAAATCGCTGCATAAATACGACAGTAATTATGCTCTGGCAACATGGATTCGAAACATACTTGTGAATCACCTTATTGATGAATATCGCAAGAAGAAACGGCATCAAGCCAATGAATTTGCTACGGATTTTATAGGTGTTGATGATGGGGTTTCATTAAATGCTGCGGAATACAAATGGGAAGAAGATCAGTTAAGGTCTTACCTAAAGCAATTGCCCAGGGTTACAGAACAAGTGTTCAATCTGTTTGCTATTGATGGGTATTCCCACAAAGAAATCTCCGAGATGCTCGGTGTTTCTGTAGGTACAACGAAGTGGCACGTGAGTGAAGCGCGTAAGCGGCTGAAGCATATGCTTTACGAAGGGAGAGAGGAGTCAAAAAAAAAGGAACAAGTAATGAGTAAATGATATGAGCTCAATTGATAAAGTATTTAAGGATGGCCTTGACCAAAAAGGATTGCCCTATGATGAAGCGAATTGGGAAGCGATGGAAGGTCTGTTGGACGCAAAACCCAGATTTGTTGCCCGGTACAAATATGTGCTACTGTCCTTCCTTTTGATGGGTGTTGCTCTAGTCGCCTATTGGCAGATTAATTTGGAGGAAGTCGAGGAATTCAAAGCAATGTCAGTGCAACATAAGGATCAATCCGGGGCCGCTTCGTCAGGATTGATTACTGAAGCAGAAACCATAGCAGAAATGCAATTGGATGAAGTAGGACAAACTACGCTCTGTCAGGAAAAAGAGCCGATTGCAGATGTATATGATTCAGACATCAAGAATGATAACCCTTCTTCACCTCTCACTACAAAAGATGTGAATGAACCGTTGGAGTATGATGAAACCGAACCAATAACTGGAGCAGAAGAGTACCCGATTACACCTGATGTAAAACAAATCGCTGTACCGAGCAGCCCAACAATGGAAGGCGTCGCGTACAAGCGGTGGCCTGACGAACTTATTGATCCAGTGGCAAATGAATCTATTCCGTGCGTGGTACATGAAGTAGGCCTGGAAGCCCAGCACGTATCAAAAAAACTCAAAATTCAACGACGACAGCTGCATTGGTACGTTGCGCCTTATGTGTTTTATCAAAAACATGGCATGAATCACACCATAGGTACGGTTAAAACCAATGAAGAAGCACAAAGTTATTCCGGTCAGGGCCTTGAAATAGGATTGAGAAAGGGGCGTTGGAAGCTGTCTTCCGGCGTTCAGCAAACCCTATTTGTACAACGTCTGAATGTGATACAGTCGGATATCCAGTACACATTTGATACGACGCTTCAACTATTGAAATCAAATTATGGTAAGACACCTTCCGGTAACCGACTGGCTTTGCTTGGTGAAAAAGTAGATACTACCGTTTCTGTCATCGATCGTTCGTGTACAGATTGTGAAGCGCACTTTAACTACACCAGCATACCGGTCAACCTTGGTTACGAGTGGGGTAGATCCCGTTTCCGTTACGGACTGGATCTCGGAACCCAGGTGTTGTTAGCTCGTTCTGCGCGCGGTTTATATGTATTAGATCCGTTGGCTGATGATGTCTATGAAGAATTGCAGGCATCGGATAAACTGGTGTCAACTGTGACTCAATTCAGTGGTAGTGCCCATATCCGATATCGGTTTACATCTGCTCTGTCGGTATGGTCGGCTTATACGGTTTCAAGCTCGTTGAACTCCATGATTACTTCGTACGACCAGCGTTTGCGTATTCAACAAGTCAGGCTTGGCTTGCAGTGGCAGTGGTAAAGAAGTGTTTGTTCATGCTTAACTAAAGCACAAAAAAAATCCCGATTACTGTTGGTAACCGGGATTTACTATTCGTTTAAAGCGTCCTTATTCGTTGATTACGTTAAGGTCGATTTCTGCTTCAATACCTCTGTGCAGGTTGATTTTAGCTTTGTATTCACCAAGCTCTTTAATATCGCCGGCAATGGAGATCTTCTTACGGTCTACTTCATGACCAGCATCTTTAAGCGCCTGTGCGATTTGGATGGTCGTAACAGATCCAAAGATCTTGCCATTACTTCCAGCCTTTGTTCCGATGGTTAACTTCACGTCTTCCAACGACTTCGCCAATGCTTCAGCTTCAGCAATAATTTGTGCTTGCTTACGCTGCGTTTGCTTGATATTCTCTTCTAGTACTTTAAGGCTAGATGCAGTAGCAATTTCTGCAAGACCTTGAGGAATTAAGTAGTTTCTTCCGTAACCGTTCTTTACCTCAACAACGTCGTTTTTATAACCTAACTTTTGTACGTCTTCTTTTAAAATTACTTTCATTGTCTTACTCTTTAAGGCGTTGAACTTATTTTAATTGATCGGTAACGAATGGCAACACTGCAATGTGGCGTGCACGTTTAACCGCCTGAGCAACTTTACGTTGGTATTTTAGCGAAGTACCTGTAATGCGACGAGGTAAAATTTTACCTTGCTCGTTTACGAACTTCAATAAAAACTCAGGGTTTTTGTAATCGATGTACTTAATGCCGCTCTTCTTGAACCGGCAATATTTTTGACCTCTGTCGACAGGACGATTTCTGAAAACGTAGTTTGTCGATGTTCTTCTCTTACTCATTACGCAGTTGCTTCTTTTTCGGTTTCTTTCTTCTTGTTGAATTCTCCTTTTCTTCTTCGCTCGTTGTACTTAACAGCGTGTTTGTTAAGTGCTAACGTAAAGTAACGAAGAATTTGCTCGTCACGTCGGTAAGCCAATTCAAGCTTGGCAACCAAATCCGTTGGCGCTTCAAACTCGAAAATGTGATAAAATCCAGTAACTTTTTTCTGGATTGGGTAAGCAAGCTTAGTAAGACCCCAGTTTTCTTCATGGATGATCTCACCGTCATTCTCTGTGATCAACTGTCTGAAGCTTGCAATGGCATCGTCCATTTGTTTCTCAGACAGCACGGGTGTTAAAATAATCACAGACTCATACTGTTTCTTTTCCATTTTGTATTTAAAAATTAAAAGTCGGCAAAAATACCTTTTTAATTTCTTATAATCAAACAAAAAGAAATGCCTTAAACCCGCGTGAATTCAGGTCTCTGCTATTGCATTCAGGTGCCGTGAATACCGAGTATACTTTTGAGCAATTTTTCACCTGAATTTTTGATGTATTCTTCATCCTCAGATTCGATCTCCAGATAGCGAATTTTAGAGTCTTCCGACAGTCGTTCGATGATGCCATAGCGCTTTTGATCCCGCATGGTAACCACGAATTGATTCCCCTCTAAACGAACCTTGGGTTCGTATAAGGTTAGAAACGTTGTGGTCATGCCATTTACTTTGATCCATTCAAGGTGACGCTCTGTGCTCAGCGTTGACCAACCAAACTCGTGTAACGTAATCACCACATTGGTGTCCATCCAGGCCCTCCAGGTGCCTGTTCGTTGAATGGAATTGACCTCACGAAATCCAGCCGGGATGGTTATGGTTGATGCGCCAACAGTGTATTTTTTCTCTTCCTGCAAGTCGATGTCACCATCAAGACTGGTGCGTCTCTCTTGGTTGTATAGCTTGTGTAGTTCTAGCGTTTTCTTTGTTAACTTGGCAGATTTCGCCATGTACTTAATCACTTCAGGTGTACGGAACTCCTCGACTAACTCGTCGATTTGCGACTGGAATAACTCTGGGTTGGTTTTGTATAGTGCATCGTCGTAAATGGCATCTATTTTGGTGTTGAATTCGGGAAGTATTTCCCGCATGTAGTCCATTTCCCGCGATTTGTTGATACCGTTCGACCGAATCTTGATCATCCGATCATACGTTAGATCTACCAGGTTGTTTACCGATTGACCTCGTAAGCCATTTCGAATACCGTCGGCATGTCGCAAACCTGCCGCTTCATCAGCGTAGCGACTACTTTGGAGTTCATCTGCATGCCTTAAGTAATCGTCAAAAGCATCGGCATTTCTCCCATAGCGAGATGCATCACCAATATTGTCAACACTCCGAAGCCCAACCCGTGCAACGTCATCCACCTTTGAGCACATGCGCCCTCCAATGGCAACTACACCAGCTAGTGCTGCAACAATGTGTCCGATTCCGCTTGATTTGCCCATTTCAATTGATTACTTGTCAAATATACACGAATTACAGTGCTATGAATGCCCCGAATTCTTTTCGAATCAGGCCATAGGCCAGAATGCATTTTCCAAGTGCTCCAATGTCGGTTCGTTTGCTTGCCAGCTGATGGCAATGATATCGAAGCGAACACTGCGGGATACATTTGTATGGAGCAGATAGTGGTGAGCACAGTCGATTAATCGTTTTTGCTGTGCCGGACTTACAAAGTCTTCTGGTTTTCCGTACGACGACGAACTCCTGGTTTTGACTTCAATGAAAACAATTTCATCCTTGTCTTGTGCAATGATGTCAACTTCATTGCGTTTGTATCGGTAATTTGTCTCAACTATGGAGTAGCCTTTGCCAACTAGATAGGCATACGCGATGTCTTCACCCTGTTTTCCGAGTTCTTTGTTGTGATGTTTCAATCGGTGTTCAGTTCCTGAACAGCAATATAAGCCATTAAACCAGCACCTACACGCAACGCTTCTTCATCAATGTTAAATGTAGGTGTATGCAACATAGACGTGATGTTCTTCTGTTCATTGCGAATGCCCAGACGATAAAAACAGCTGGGGACTTCTTGAGAATAGAAGGCAAAATCTTCACCGGCAGGCCATATTTCAAGTTCTTCCACATTCTCTTCTCCAAGGTATTCGATCGCAGCTCGTCGGGCTGCCTCTGTTTTACCTGCATGGTTCTCCAAATAGGGATAACCTTTCCGAACTTCTACGTCACAAGTGCCTCCGAGTGATGCTGTAATTTCACGGGTTATTCGTTCAATGTGCTGGTGCGCCTCGGCACGCCATTCTTCATTGAAGGTGCGGAATGTTCCTTCCATTTCAACCTTGTTTGGGATGATGTTCGTAGCCCCTTCGCCAATAATCTTACCGATACTTAATACACTTGGTATGGAAGGTTTGGCCAACCTGCTCACTACTTGCTGTAACGAGGTGATGACCTGTGCAGCAATGGTAACTGGATCAATATTCTGATGAGGGTGTGCGGCATGTCCTCCTTTGCCATGAATGGTGATGTAAATCTCATCGGCACTGGCCATATAAAGCCCGCTTCTAAAGCCCACCTTTCCGGCATCAATCAAAGGCATTACGTGTTGCCCCACCATAGCTTCGACATCTGGATTTTTCAGCACGCCTTCCTTGATCATTATGGAGGCACCGCCCGGCAATCGTTCTTCTCCAGGTTGGAAAACGAGTTTGATGGTACCCTCGAACCGGTCCTTAAGTTGGTTCAATATCTGCGCAGCACCAAGTAAAGAGCTGGTGTGTACATCATGCCCACAGGCGTGCATGACGCCCTCATTTTGCGATTTGTAGTCGACATTGTTTTGCTCCACGATGGGTAGCGCATCTATATCTGCCCGAAGTGCAATCGTTTTCTTCTGCGGGTTTTTACCCTTAATCAAAGCGACAAGTCCGGTGTTAGCGCATGTTGAAACCTCATCAATGCCAATCTTTGTTAAGTATGCCTGCACTCTTTTTTGTGTTTCAAATTCCTGAAAAAACAATTCAGGGTGCTGGTGCATTTCACGGCGAAATGCGCGTACAGCATCGAACACTTCGTTGGCGAGTTGATGTATTTCTGATTTCAACATGGAGCAAAGGTAGTAAATGCCATGTATGCAATGCAGTTTAATCCATTTCGACAGGCAACGATCAATTAAAAAAAGTCCTTTTCTTTGCTCTAGTGATTCGGCAATCCACCATTGATCAGATTTTCTCTGCGGCGGCCATTGAGGAAGTTGTAGGAGACTATGTGAAATTGAAACGTTCTGGGAGCGGTATGGGAGGGTTATGTCCGTTTCACAATGAGAAAACACCTTCGTTCAAGGTGAGTCCGAGCTTAGGTATTTACAAGTGTTTTGGTTGTGGCAGAGGTGGCAATGTTGTCGACTTCATTATGGAGTTGGAAAAGATGTCTTATCCTGAAGCATTAAGGCACCTGGCATCGAAATACCACATCGAAATTGACGAGGACAATACCAACAGAGAGGAATTGTCTGAGCAGGTTCGACTTCGTGAGGGGTTGTACGTGGCACTTGACTTTGCGGCAAAGTACTTTAATGATCTGCTCGAAAGCGATGAAGAGGGGAGGAGTATAGGTTTTTCCTATTTTAAAGAACGTGGATTAACCGACAAAACCATCACCGATTTTATGCTCGGTTATGGAAAGAACAGCTGGGAGGCGTTTCTGAAACATGCGACGGAATCGGGGTATGATCCTGAAATTCTGGAGAAAGCCGGTTTAATCAAACAGCGAAACACTGAAAGCGATGAGGTGTCGTATTATGACGTCTATCGCGAACGTGTGATGTTTCCAATTCAGAACCTTTCGGGTAAAGTGGTTGGATTTGGTGGGCGACAACTCAAAAAAGACAAAAAAAGTCCGAAGTATATTAACTCACCGGAGAGTGAGGTGTATCACAAATCATCGGTGCTTTACGGATTGTATCAGTCCAAAAAGGCCATTCGCCAGGAAGAAAGAGTCTATCTGGTGGAAGGTTATCTTGACGTGTTGATGTTGCATCAAAGTGGAATTGAGAATGTGGTTTCCACCAGTGGAACGTCGCTCACATCAGATCAGGTAAAACTGGTAAAGCGATTTACCGACAACGCGGTATTGCTGTTCGATGGAGACCCTGCTGGTATTAAGGCAGCTATTCGAGGTGTTGATCTATTGCTTGAAGGAGGGCTCAATGTTAAAGTTGTTGTGTTCCCCGAAGGAGAAGATCCAGATTCGTATTGCCGTAAACTCGGTGGAGCGGGGCTAACGGAGTTCATAGATAAGGAGAAGAAGGATTTCGTACTGTTTAAGACCGAAACGTTACTCGCAGAAAAAGGAAATGATGCCGTTGGTATAAGTGAAGTAGCACGTGATGTGGTTGAGAGTATTGTTAAGATACCGGACCCTATTAAGCGTAACGCATTCATCAAACAAACTGCAGGACTGCTCAATTTTGATGATGAGCTCTTGGCGGCGGAAGCCAAACGGATTAAATCAGTTCAGCAACGAGATAACAACCGAAGGGGGAGACTGGAGGCGGAGCAAACTTCCATTATTGAAACGCGACCTGTATTTGTTCCTGAACAGGAGGAAAAGGCAAAATCAAAGGAACAGGCAATCATTGAGGCATTAATCTTATATGGTTCGTTGCCCTATGACGAGGAGATTGATGTGGCGGGTTTCATATTCGGGGAGTTGGAGAATGATAACTACACGTTTGAAGATCCCGAGTTCGCAGAAAGCATTGAAGATGCACGTGCGTATTACGATTTTAACGATACATTGGATG
>DIYD01000334.1 GCA_002428905.1 Bacteroidetes bacterium UBA6063
TCGTTCTGCCGATACCGAAATGTTTTGCCCTCTGAACTCAGTTCGATTGAGATAAAACCACATCCGGTCCTTTTGCCCTTCTGTAAACATGTTAGCGCATCGGCCATCGGCGTAGTCCATAAAGTTCTCGATCATATCAGGTAAGTCGGGTACGTCGTTGGTACACGTGTTGGCATTGGTGTTACAACCGAAAGAGGCTTCGAGTACAGGAGGAGTGTCGCATACCCTGTCTCCGCTGGTTAGGCAATTTGATCCGCCACAATCCGAATTAAAACCGGAATCCTGGAACGGGTGAAGTAATCCAAGCCAATGTCCAACCTCGTGGGTAAGTGTGCGTCCCGCATTTGTTGCATTTGCTGTGCCTGTATTTCCGACAAAATCAGCCAGAATAACGATACCGTCTTCTGCTTCTGAAGTCGAAAATGGCAAACGCGCATAACCTAAAACGGTGTTCCCACCTCCCGGATCACGACTAATATTTTTAACCACCCATATATTAAGGTAGTTTCTGTAATTCCAACGGATTAGTTTCTTCACTTCCTCGTCTCCGCCATCGGTTAAAGACGAAACGGTTCGAGTAATACCATCGGTACAATTTCCATCCGGATCTTTTGTTGCAAGCTTGAAATGCAGACCTACATCTGCAGCGCGATCCTGAAAAATAGCTCGTGTGTTGGTGCGGTCGTCATTCAATCGCTGAAAATCGTCGTTCAGAATTTTAACCTGACTCAGGATTTGTTCTTTGCTTATGTTTTCGTCGCCATATTCATGAATCACATGAAAAACAATCGGAATAGTATCTACGGCAGCTTTCTTACCATGCTTGTGCACATAACCATCGTTCGCCGGGGCATCGAGGTATGCATTATAGGCCTGTTGTAAAGCAGTATTGTCCTTAATAAGGTCTTGAGTATATTCATCCGTGCCACAGACTTTATGCTGGGCATGTGAGAACATCGACAGGGTTAACAGGAAGATAAGTAGGGTAAGCGCTCGCATAGACGTCATTAAAACGGCGAATATGCACTATTTAATACCAAAACGTATGGTTCTGGTTCATTTTTAACATAAGCGTTGCAGTACTGTTAAGCTTCTGAATCTTGCGAAACAATTACCGAAACAGTTGCATCTCCCGTAACATTTACAACCGTTCTGCACATGTCAAGAATTCGATCTACGGGCAGAATTAGAGCAATCCATGCAGGATTTAATCCGACGGATTCCAATACCAAAATCATAAGCACTAACCCGGCACTCGGAACAGCCGCAGCACCTATACTGGCGAGTGTAGCCGTTACTACAATAATTACCTGTTGTGCTATGGTAAGATCAATAAAGTGCAGCTGGGCCATCGATACCACGGCCACTGCCTGGTAAAGACTAGTTCCATCCATATTAACAGTAGCACCAATGGGTAAAACGAAACTCGTAGTACTCTTGGGTACGTTTAAGTTATCGTGTACGCAGTCCATTGTAACGGGTAGTGTCGCCACAGAGCTACTTGTGCTAAATGCCGTAAGTTGAGCTTTGCTTATCCCTTGAATGAATTTTTTAAACGAAAGTTTCCCAATCAGTTTCGCCAACGTTGGGTAGAAGAATGCAGCGAGAAGGGTTAGCCCAACAATCACCGCTCCGCTGTAATGGAGTAAGAATTGCAATAAGTCGAGTAATTTGTTCACATCGTTACCTGCAAGATCGACCAGGGTGCCAGCCATCAGTGCGAAAACAAATATGGGCATGGCAACCATTACGATTTCCACCATCCGCACGAAGATGAGATTGGCGCTTTCTACCAAACCAATCATGACGGCGCTCTTGTCTTCGGGCAACTGGATTAAAACAACCCCAAAGAATATGGCAAAGAAGATGATTTGCAACATCTTGTTTTTGGCCATGGCGTCGAAAATATTATTGGGCACAGCGTCGACAATAGGGTAGAGTGGTCCTTTGTCTTTGCTTTCTGCTGCATTCTGCATTTTCTCTTTTACATCGGAATCAATTTCAAAGCGACTAGAATCAGCGGCGATCTCCATTGCCTTCTCTGGGTAGTCGCAGGATGCACAAATCGAATCCAATACAGGCACATCGGGTGTGGCTTCTCTCCAAATCTCATATTCTATACGTTTTTCGATACGAAGATCTTCGGCAACCTTAGTGCCGGGTTTCCAGAGATTTACAACCAATAGTCCGACGGTAACCGCAAACATCGTTGTGCCCAGATAGATTAATAACGTCTTGGTGCCAATTCGACCAAGTTTCTTAACATCTTTTAAATTGACAATACCTGAGATTATGGAAAAAAGCACCAGCGGTACGGCAATCATCTTAAGCAGATTAATAAAAATCTCACCAAAGGGCGAGATGTAGTTCTTTGTAAAGTGGTTTATCGGGAACTGCTCAGTATTGGTAACAACCGCTATATAGGAGTATATCAATCCAAGGATCAGGGCAATAATTACCTGCCAGTGCAATGCCAGTTTTTTCATGAGCCGAAAATAGGGATATCTTCAATCAATTGAACATTGAATCAATCGTCAAAGATTTGTATATGTTGATGGCTGACCATTGACCATTGACTGTTGAGCAATGACTTATCGTAGATGACGGGTCAACCCTATTGCTATTGACATTCCAATTGTGATTGATATTAAGGTGTCATCTCGAGTGATTTTTCGGAGCATCAGAAAAAATGTATCAAGAGAGGGTTAAGATCGGTTGACCTATGACGGTTGACAAATGACCGTGTAGGAGTCAGATCAACTACTTCTACACTTTACTCACCGTGAGCCAATTTAGGGTACAATAGATCTACGAGTACAAGTGCTGTCATCGCTTCAACAATGGGTACTGCACGAGGCACAACACATGGATCATGTCGACCTTTGGCTTCCAACGATACCTGATTTCCGTTGTTGTCTATAGTCTCTTGCTCCTTTCCAATGGTTGCCGTAGGCTTAAAACCCAGGTCAAAATAGATTGGCATACCGTTGCTGATTCCTCCTTGAATGCCACCGGAGTAGTTTGTTGTGGTTTTCGGCTGTCCATCGCTTACAGACCACGCATCGTTGACCTCACTGCCTTTTTTCGTGACCATCTCAAACCCGCCACCAAACTGAATGCCTTTGGTGGCATTAATTGCCAATAACCCGTGTGCCAATTGAGCCTGTAATTTGTGGAATACCGGATCTCCTGCACCAACAGGTACATTTGTAGCGGTACACCGAACGATGCCTCCCAGACTATCACCCGCCGACCGGGCACGCTTGATCTCCTCGATCATCGCGTTGGATGTCATTTCATCGGGACAACGTACCATGGAACCTTCGATCGCTTCTGCGCTATAATTACCAGTTGGGCACACGTGGGTGAAGATCTGTTTAACATATCCCTGAATAGAAACCTTAAACCGATCGCGTAAAATTTGTTTTGCAATGGCACCAGCGGCAACCCAGCCGGCGGTTATCCTTGCCGAAGAACGACCACCTCCTTTGTAATCGCGAATACCGTATTTCTGTTCGTAGGTGAAGTCGGCGTGAGACGGACGATAAATGTCCTTTAGATGTTCGTAATCTTTGCTGTTCTGATTTGTATTCGGAATGAGGATGCAAATGGGGGCACCAGTGGTTTTTCCCTCAAAAACACCCGAAGTAATTTCAAATAGGTCTGGCTCGTTTCGCTCGGTGGTGATTTCACTTTGACCCGGACGACGGCGCTTTAGATCGGTTTGAATAAGGTTAAGGTCAAGCTGAATGTTCGGTGGGCAGCCATCGATGATTACACCGATGTGTTTACCATGC
>DIYD01000311.1 GCA_002428905.1 Bacteroidetes bacterium UBA6063
AGGATATCCGTCTTGATCCCCCAATCCGTAAAGTGCTACGATCTGGTCGGTAAAATCGATGGTCTTAAACGTATCTAAGTAGTATTCCCAATCGCTCTGTAATTCACCGTCATACCAGGTCGACAATCCAAGAAGCACCAGATCAAAACGCTGAAAATCAGAAGTCTGTGCGTCATAAACTTCAATTACTTCGGCGTTATCACCAAGCATGCCCAGCATAATCTCCGTAACGTCTTGTGTTACTCCGGTATCTGATCCATAAATAATTCCAATGTTCTTCATGTATCAGGCGATTGTATGTTCGAAAGGGTGTTCAAGATAGGTTGATCTATACATGGTTATAGTACTGAACAACCAATAGACATTGAAGTTTTGATGAATTTGGAGGAATTTCAACAGTCGATCTTAGATCGACAAATTGATTAATTGATACATTGATTAATCAATTATTAAACGGGTCACATATCGCCCAACATGCCCATTAATGCCCCATAGAACACGAATACCTGGGCGAAAGAAAATGCGGCCAACAGCGCAATCCATAACACCGTCCACATGGTTTGTTTTTTGAACCAGATCAAAGAAACCAGAAGACATAAGGCTACGTGCAATACACTGGCCTGCATCAAAACCTTGGCGATTAACAACTGATCGATTCGATCATTTAATATAGCCTGGTATTCGTAGTGGGCAAAAGCCAGAAGAAGTCCTACACCAATGATTGCATTAATAATCCAAAACCGTTTCACATCAGTAAACTTAAGGAATCGAAGACATATAATTCCAACTTTTCAGTGGTTTAAGTGACTCCTATTCTAATCGCGTTTATAATTCTTCGATTTCGTACTGCGTTACCAAAGGATGGTCGATGTCCCGATAACTATTGGTGCAATAGATATGATCAATAAAGTCGTTAAACTCGTCAAATCCATAATTGAACATTCCATGTGTTACATACAGATTTACTTCTTCAGCACCCTGATCTCTTAATACACGGGCCAGATTAATAAATGTCCGACCACCATCGGCAATATCATCTATAATTAAACAGCGTTTTCCTTGTACGCCTCCCTGTAGCTTAATTTCAGGCTCACCGTTTCGACGTACCTTATTCGCTGGAATTAGATTGGCATTCAATCGATGAGCGACCTCATGAGACACCTTGTACGCACCGGCATCCGGACTGACTAAAACCGGTTGATCTAAATCGTTGTACGCTTTTTCAATATATCGATAATGATCAATGGCTTTGGATCGATTGATAAGGGCCAAACTCACTGAGCTATGCGGATGAAGGATACGCACCTCATCAAAGTTCATACGATTGATAAAATCCGCTATAACCCTCAGGTCGAACGATTCTCCGGGATTAAATCTACGGTCTGAACGCTGGCCGATCAAACACAAGATCTCCAATACCGCGAAATGACTCCCTCTTGAGGTATTGGCGATATCATTGTTGTCCCATGCTTCTTTGATCGAAGCTGCTTTGAATAGATCCGTGTATGTATTACCCCGAATACGCACCACAAGATTACCAGGTTCCGTAATTCTAGATCCGACCTGTCCATCGCTAAACGTTTTAATTTCGTAT
Organism: Bacteroidetes bacterium UBA6063; assembly: GCA_002428905.1. Taxonomy (GTDB): domain Bacteria; phylum Bacteroidota; class Bacteroidia; order NS11-12g; family UBA9320; genus UBA987. Next base: position 1,595 of record DIYD01000311.1, read on the forward strand.
TTCATAGTCGGTCGCTAAAGTAATTCATTAATTCGTGTCCGCACCTTGTCCAGACTGGTCTGATTAGAGAATCGCCCATCTTCATAGATCAATTGAAGCTCTCCCAACTCTTCCTCCGCTTCACTTACTCCATCCACTAGCACATAGTTCCCATGCACACGATCGATTCGTATAAGTCCTTTGGCAGACTTCTTTATACCATTATCCGTTACCGGGTCTTTAAAAATATCACGTCGTTGATCATGCACCACTACCGAGGTCGCTTTCATTGCAAAACCAAATGTGTCGCGCGTATTGTACTGATACGTAAATGACCCGATACCTAACACCACATTGGTTGTTGCAAAGCCTTTAGCTGCCAATCGTTCACATATGCGTTGAGCACGTTCTGGTGTGATGCTATCGCCATATATGGCTCCAATGTGTTGATCCAGTACGTTGTAGCCTTGTTCGTTGATTTCTCCGCCAAACACATCCCAAAGCAATTCGATCACACCTTTTTCCTGAGCAGTTGTGCCTCCTATGTTTGGGGCTGTACCGCAAATGATATCCACCGGGTCACCGCTGTCAGGACGAATAACCAACTTCCCATCACGCTCCAGAATTTCGGTTTTTAACGCAGGCAAATAATCGGTTAACACCTTCCATAGGTCCCAGGTATCACTTACTACGGATAGAATACCCGTTGGATAGGTTTGCATCAATCGACGAAACGTTTGCAGTTCATCCTCCTTCGTACCCGCACACATAACAGAATGCTCTGTCGCATTTACGGAACCAACAACAAACCCTTCGGCCTTGTAATACCTACGTAAACCAGCTATAACAGGTAAGGTGTCAGACCCCTGGAATACCACGGCGTGTCCCATGCCAGAAGCCAATGCACTTTCAAATCCTCCCATACCGCGCATAGAGAAATCGTGCCCTTGAAATTCGATAAAGTTCAGGTTAGTCTTATCGGTTTTGTTTGCCCAATGATGAAATGTTCGCTTGTAGTTCAGTGCTATAGTGGCAGAAGTCATAGGTTGCCATAACATGGTAGATAATAGAGTCTCCAGGAAGTTTGTTATCCAATAGAAATCGTTGTGTGTATTCACTATGGTAAGCATCGGAACTCGAATGGCTACCTCCTCTCCTTCTGGTAAGGATTTCACGCGAATAGGCAAGTAACCCAAATCGTGCAGGGCCTCAAAATGGCTCACATCATAGTCCATTCCAAGATAAAGTGATAATTCCGATTTCAGTTCATTACATACATCTTGTTTGGGTTGGTTAAAAAAGTGTGTATTGAAATAATCGTGAATCCACTGCATTACGTATTGTTGCCCAAACGACAGTACGCTGGTACACCTTTCAGGTGCATACTGGTTGCTTCGTGGGGTCCAATTAGAATACACCTGCTGTGTCCCTTCAGGGTATTGCATGTGGTGTCCTGTCTTGTATCCGTCGGTTAAAAGTAATCCATTCATACTCGTACTGTTTTGCTTATTTGTGTAATTCGTACGCAAATATAAATGACTTTTTACAACGACCAAAATATTTTGCGTAATCGTTACGCTTATTTTGTATCTTCGAGTAACTACAAATGGAACAACAGATTAAGCTTGCAGTAGACGCCATCGTATTTGGATATCATCAAACCGAAGGTGTTTCCGTGTTACTTATACGGCGTAAATATGCTCCTCTGAAAGGCTATTGGGCAATACCCGGTGGATTTGTGACCAATGAAGAGTCGCTGGAACAAGCAGTTCAACGTGAACTTCAGGAAGAGACCGGTGTCAAGATCAACTATCTTGAACAGTTATATACGTTTGGAGCGCCGAAACGAGATCCTCGACAACGGATTGTTTCTGTAGCCTATTTCGGACTGGTCAAAACAAGTGCGTACAAAACGTTTCAGGCGGCTACAGATGCCGATGATGCACAATGGTTTAATATTGATGAGTTGCCAAAGCTGGCCTTTGATCACAAAGACATAATCGAAGTAGCTATAGAGCGCCTCCGTTCTAAGATTCATTACCAGCCTATTGGATTTGAACTTTTAGATCGGAAATTTCCATTCTCCGATTTAGAGAAGCTATACACTACCCTACTAGGTCGACCGATAGACCGCAGAAATTTCAAAAAGAAGGTAATGAGTCTAGGCATTCTTGAAGAACTCGATGAAAAAGCCAAACAAAGCGGCGCCGGACGACCAGGCAGTTTATTTAAATTCAATAAGAAGACGTACAACCAATTGGTCAAAAAGGGACTGCACTTTGAGTTGTAAACAGCATCAAGTGCAATTGCACAATGAAGCA
>DIYD01000108.1 GCA_002428905.1 Bacteroidetes bacterium UBA6063
TTAATTAACATCGCTAAATTGATTGTTTCGTTAGGGGTTTATTTTTCGTTGGTCTCGGTGAAAATGATTCGTACATAAAACTTGTCTCCTTTATGGTCAGATAGCTCAAATACATAGCTATGACCAGCTTCCATATCTTGAATATCGTTAGGGTTTATTTCAATATTTTTCTTACCAAGCGCTTTTTCTAGATGCAGGTACGATAAGTCCTGCCACTGGTTTGTTGTTTCATCTTTGAGCCTGATTTTCCATTCATTGTCTTGGGTATATCGCTCGTTTGATACCAAGACAAAAGGTTCTTCAATTGAATGGGTGTAGGCCTCCAGACCAATTTTATGTTTAGTGATAAACGCGGCCGTCACTTTTTCTTCCTTCTCTATCTCAAACTCCCATACATCACTTGTTGCAATATGAAGCTCACCAAGCTCCGCACTTACCTGCCAGGCATAATGATCACCAACTTCCAGATCATCGAGTTGGTTCGGAAACATTAAGCTGATTGCTCGTAAACCGCTTTGTGTAAATAATGGTCGATTGCGACGAATCGCGTCTTCGGCCGACTGCCCTTGAAGCATTTTTACGAGTTTATAGGTGTACGTTAGGTTTGGATTATTGCCGATAGGCATTGGCGGAATCCAGGTAAATGTGGGGCGCTTGTTTTTGATGTTTGCTTCATCCTCCGGAAAGCTCAACAATAAAGGCGTAACCGGCTCTGATCGAACATCATTGCACGCCGAATAATCCACTTCCAGTTTTACAGTCCGATCACAGACAGCTGGATCATCTACACAACGCATACTAATGCAATACGTATAATCCCCTGAAGGGACAAACGACGTCAATCGCTCGGCTTCTGCGATTTGCCGATTAACGTATCGAGTTTGTTGGATGTTGAAGTTGGTTGGTTGGTAACTATTTGCCCCGGTTTTTAGTATATGTATTCCACTAATGAATTGAACTATCAATTGACCATTGGCGTCTAACAGATTGGCTTCATATTGTACCTTGACAGATTCAGTCGGACTGTAAATCACGTCAAAGTTTAGAATGTCCTTGCTCCCAAACTGGAATCCCATTATGGGGTGTGGGTTGATCACCACCTGTGCATTGGCCCAGGAACTTATGCCTAAAAAAACGAGACACAACATTGCTCCAAAGACGCTAAATACGTTCTTTTTCATATTCATTTTTTGTATTACCTCAAGCCTGGTTAAGACGCGGTTTGATTCATTCATTTTGGATCACGGTTAAATGGTATTCAATATTAAATAAAGGTGTATTCCGATTCAAATTAAGAAACGTTATCCTATTCTTTCGTTTCGTTTTAAGACCTTTATAAACAACTGAATTACAATAAGTTGAACGTTGGGAGAATGGGACAAACGTTGGGAGATTGACATCTACTAACCCGCAATAATGGGCATACCTCTTCCACCAAAATTCAAGTGTCTTTTTGAACTTAATATCGCAGTTCAGTGCGAGGAAATGGCGGTATGTTTTTAATCTCTAATCGTTAGTTTGTTCTCTTAATCTGGTTCAAGTTCATGTTTAATTAAGTTTGTGTATCAATTAGGTCTGGCCAAATATCAATTTTCCTTTTGAAATAGAAAATAGCAATATGTAGTGATTTTATTATTGGTCACTTTTTGAGAGAAAATTGAGCCCAAACCCATGTATATAAAGAACCACACCCATTTCGACCTTGAAGATCTCCTTTTTGATTTTACGCAAGGATGATTAATTACTGTTGGTTAGAAAACCCTCACCAGTCCTCAACGGTCAAAGTTTCTCCTATGGATAGTCTCAAATTCTGTTGTATCTTAGCACTAGATTATTTCAAACTACACAAACCAAATGAACCTAAACCTACACTATACCTCTTTTGTCGTACTTCGATTTCTGTGGATCGTGACCATAGCCCTATGCGCATGGACTCCAACACATGCGCAAATCGAAAAACCGCATTTGAATAAACCTTCAACCGATAGTCTACAAAGGGATTTTAAACAAAGAATTACAGATCAATGTACAACTAAAGACAGTCTGATATCTAACCAAAAGGAAAAATTAGGAAGTGCTAAAGAGAACGCACAGAACGCAGCTAAGCATAAAGTGTCTGAGGCGAGAACCAAATCGAGTGATCTAATTGTCACCTACCAGGACTCATTTAAAACCTTGCGAGATTCGCTTTGGAAAAGAACCAAACAATCGGTTCTTGGTGAGGTCCCTTCAAAAGATTCACTTAAAAATCAATTTACTACCGCCCTAAAACAAGCACCCAATAAAGTAGCTAAATCCACGCAGCTATCTGGTGAGATTGTTTCCGAATCGTTTGTAACAAATTATCAAGACCCTTTCACAGTAAGTGAAAAGGCTTACAGCCGACTCTATGGCAACCCTACAGTAGAAGTAGGCAAACTGCCCTTTACCGTGGATTTCTTCGTGACCACAGAACCGAATACGATTTACAACTCAAACACCGTAAACCTGCGGTTTAACACGGAACAGTTTAAACAAAATATTCGTCAAACGGCCTCAAACAAACTGAGAGAAGCTCAGCGTAAGAAAAACGAACTTGGAGACCTTACATTTGATCTCGAAAATCAAAAGAAACGGCTTGGTGGTGAGCTCGATAAGCAAAAGAACCAACTCGGTTCTGTGGAAGCCAGATTAAAAGGACTGGAAGATCAAGCCAAAAATAAAACACCTGTTGCTCCAGAATTACCAGATACGGATCACCTTAGCGAAGCTGTTAGACGCCAAGCGGAAAACCAATGGAACAAACAACAACAGACACTGGAACTCAAAGGCGACTCTACCATAGCCAGCCTGAAGCGTTCATATATGTCTGAAGAAGCCCTCAATAAACTGGATTCGAATCAGCGTAAAGAATATCTGAGAAAAAAGGAACAACACGAAAAAATACAAGCCAGGTACAATGAGGCTCTAAAAACATATCAGTTTATTGACTCGATTTACCAAATGGTGCAAAAAGCAGATTCCATTGCATCAGGTAAATTAGACGAGGTTAAAACCCAATACGCTCAACCGGACCTATTAAAAGCGAAAGCGATTGAAAAACTAAAAAGTAAGAAGCTCGCTTCGCTTGTATCATCGGTGGATTACTTTGAGGTAGGAATCAACTATCCCTTTTTCTCAAAACTGTCGTTAAACGGATCACCGAGTAGAGGGTTAAACAGTTCATTCACCTTTGGCAACAATCAACTTAAGGTTGTTGCAGGTAAGACCATAAATAATCGTATGAATACCTTCGGTCTAGGTCAACCAAATCCTGTATTCGATCGAAACGTACAAGGTGTATCCTATCGCAAGGATAACCGACGGGGTTTCTGGGAAATCTCAAATGCCGTTCTCTGGGATCCTTCAAACTTCGATGAACCAAAACGGAATATTATCCAAACACTAACCTGGCAACGAAGACTTGGTAAGAAGTTGGACCTGGAAGTAAATAGCGCACACTCGATCTATTCCGATAATATTCACATGGAGGAAATTAGTCCTTCTGATGTTACCTTCTTCGAACAACGGATGAACGGTAGTGCAATTGGGGCAAAAGCCAACTATCGCCTTGATGGGCAATCGAAACTGAAAGTAGAAGGACAGCGAGTCTACCCAGGCTTCATAAACCTATCCAATCCTTTCATGCGCAATGGATATGATGAATACAAGGGTCAACTTGATCGTAAATTCTTTAAACGGAAGCTCCATACCTCTGTATTCTACAAACACTTTAGTGATAATATCACTGGAATTCAGGAATCTACCAATACCATGGACGGATATGGCATAACGATGAGAACCAACTTCCGAAAATCGTGGAACTTCTTTGCACAGCATGCCCCTTATGAACAGGGAAATAATCATCCTGACTCCATCTTCAGAACAAATAACCAACTCAGTGTTACAACAGCTGGAGCCATTTACATGAAAAAATTTGAAAAGTCGAACATCATGTTTATGAGCAACTACACCAGAAGCCATATTGATTTCAATAAGGGCGAAGCACCTGTAGAAAACCAGTTTTACAATGCCATGCTTACGGTTACGCGGCCCAAAATTCTTGCGAGTTTAAATGCCTATAGAAATGAGTCGAAACCACGTATCGACACGTTAAACTATTCAGGTTTACGATTAGAAATCGGGCAACAAGCGAAGGGGAAAGTGCAGTTTTCTACAAATCTTTTCTTCGACTATTATGATTCTGATGATTACCGATACAACTGGACGACCTCAGCACAATATAACGGTTGGAAGAAATTCCAAATCATGTCTTCATTTGGGCTGGGCCGCATTGAAGGTCTATTCGGTCTGGAGTCAAAAGACATTTACAGCGGACAGCTTCTGATTAAGTATACGTTATAGCACTTCCCTTAGGGATCAAGTATTATTTGTCCTGGTAAATAAATGACAAGAAGTAAAGTCACCTTTTATGGTATGCGTCTTTCCTACTTATTCTCATTCTGGACTCATGCTGACCTAAACTCGGCACTATCTTTTAAGGCCATATAATAATGTTCTTTTCCATAGACAAAAAGAACCAAAAGTTAAGGCTGACGATCTTTTTCTAAAAGTGTGGAGAATAATTATTAGAGCGAAATGAGTACTTCGCAGGGCTTGAGAACATGGGTTTTAATTCTTTCTTAAAACTCCTAACTGATTGCATATTATAGATTTAAATGGCTGAATCATCTCCAGTATGGAGCAACAAAAAACTCGGCCCCTTTGGAGCCGAGCAGTGATAACACTGGTCTGGTTTACCTGCCCAATGTTCGGGTATTACCCAAATGGCTATTGCCTAAGTATGGATAAAACGTTTGTCCGAAAGCATTGAGCTGATTCCCAATGTTACGCTGCTGTTTAGGTTTTGGTCTATCATGATGTTTCGGATGTTTGTCTTTGCTGTACTAACGCATTGAATCTGACCTTAGTATGAAACTATCGGGCAAATTGACGAACGGCAAATTAGAGGCTAAACCTCTTGTTCCACAAACCTTAGAAACATCCTTAAACTACTTAGGTTCCAGGCTCATCACATAGTCGTAACTCTCATTCAGATATTCTGCAAGAATATTCAGGTCACTTAACATAGCATCCGGAATAAGCACGTACCCGTGCATAATGGAATTGTACGATTTGAACAATGTGGTCTCAAATTCTTCGAGATATTTCTTCTGAACTTCTTTCGAAAATCGGATGCCTATTTCACCGGCCTTATTCAAAAGTGAAAACATATATCCATTTGCAGAGGTGTACGGCATGGTTTTACCTTTTCGCTCAAACCTTGGACATAGGGCCACCAGGTTGTCATATATTTTTAGTTTCTCTTCGTACATATTATTGCTTTTCAATGAATACCTTGAATTGCTTCATCCATTTCTCTCCTTGTTTACGGTACATGCTGGGGAATAGTATGGCAAAAAGTTTGGGCATAAACCAATTGATCCGAGTATATTCAAACTCGTATTCATAACGCGTATTGTTCGCATCGATCTGAATGAACTTGCATCGCATAAAATTATCCATATGAATGTGATGGTATTCTGCATCAAATGCGTCGGGTAATTTGTTGGACAATATGGTCTCCGTGAGTTCTATCGCTCGTTTACCTTGCTTATAAAGCATCTTGGATTTTGCACCATTCTGACCTGGTTCTCCGCTAAGCAATTCTTTGCTTACGAAACCATCTTGATATTCACCTAAATACTGTGGATCGGCGAAATACTTAACCACAATCTCACGGGGCTTGGCGATGTCTACAGAACCCTTGAATTTCATATGTTCTTTTTTTGGTGAGATATCAAAACTACGTTATTTGATCTAAAGAGGTGGTGCCAGGCTCTCTTCGACATGCACGATTAATCTCCCCGTTGGAGTTTATAGAACGCTCCAATATGAAGTGTTACGGATTGATTACGCACCAAATGCGCATTTACACCATCAATAATATGTTCAATAGTGCTAATATCCCGGAGACCAAGTGTTGCCTTGATCGAAGTGGATACACCTATCCTATTGAATACTGGGAAGTTTGCCCCGAAACTTGTGAGCACACCCAAATCAACATTCTTGAAGTCTATATTTTTAACGGTCTCTGGTAAACCGAGTTGCGCAGGAAAGATAAACTCACTGGTCAACATGTATCCATAATACCCACCAACGTTTGCGAACAATCTGTTTTTTAAGAAATTGTATTGAATAGCAGCTTGAGAGCCTAGATAACGAAAATTATATATGTGTCTTTCCTCGTTTGGTGTGCTACTCACTGGATCAAGATGTGTAACACCAGTCCAATTGCTCCCTTTGATCTCATAACCCACATTTAAGCTTATACCAATTGATCTCGAAACGGGATGAAAATACCCAATAAAAGCAGCACCGGAAGTTCTTGGTGTGTAAGCAGCACTAGGCCCACTTCTTCTAATTTCAGATTTTCCTACCCCTAACTCCAATTGAATCACAGGTTGTTCGGTTTGGCTGAAAGCTTGCATCCCAGTGAATTGACTGAGGGTGTGGAACACTAACCCAAGGATTAAATGGTTTTTTTTCATATTTGGTTGTTGGGGGTGATTCTTTTGTCTTACCAAAACTACTGAAAAGGGAATGGAAACATGCATGGTTTTTCAAGATTACGTCGTCAACAACCCTCCATGGTTTTAATCGGGTCGCTTGAACATAGGCTAGATCACGCATAGCTTGATCCTATTTTGTAGTCCAATTTATGAACAAGTGAAACACTTTGCATAAAAAAAGGTCGTCCGTTGGACGACCTTGTCTGTGTTGCGGGAACAGGACTCGAACCTGTGACCTTCGGGTTATGAGCCCG
>DIYD01000169.1 GCA_002428905.1 Bacteroidetes bacterium UBA6063
AATAAAAAAAGCCCGCCCGATGAATATCGGGCGGGCTTTTTTTATGCGCTAAACCGAGATTAGTTATATACGCGATAGAACCGATCAATGGACCGAATTAACTGCGTATAAATTGGACGGGTAAACTCTACAAATAAGTCCTGCGGTAAAGGTGGGTATGCTTCTCTTCGTTTTGAGGCTGCAATCTGTTCATCGGTCAAAGCCTCCTTCTGACCATTGTACGAAGCCCAATCCGTTCTCCAAACAAACGTGCCAGGCATTTTGCGCTGCTGCAACGTCGCACCTGAATGTGCGTCTACAATCTGGAAGTCAAGCAAGCCAGATGACGTCAATGTCTTTTCAAACGTTGTTAAATCCGCTTCAGCTTTACCATATACATCCTTCTCTCCTTCTTCAGTCTCAACCGTACCCACAATCACACTGTCTCGAACAATGGTAGTTGTTTTCTCGCGTAAGAACGCCTGACCAACCACAAAGTCGTCAAATTGCATTACCAGTACCTGGTCGGGTTGAATATCCAGCGCATTAAGCTCTGCTTCTCTGTAGAACTGTACAAACGTGTAGTTCCTTGACTTTGCATACTCAATGATTTGGTTTTGGAAGAACTCGTTAGAAAGCTGTAATGTTCTCGAGTGAATTGGAATATCCTCTATGAGTACGCGAATAGTCCCCTGATCGAGTGCATCTGCTATGTATTTATCAATCTGATTGAATTTAGGTGCATAGTCCTTCGCTCGTATAAAGTGACGATATGCCACTCGCGCATCTTCCTTTGTACCTTTCTTCAACTCAACCAAACCCGCATCGAAATGCGCTTTTGAAGCGGCGAGCGTTGCCTCATCATACTCCTGCTGAAACATCCTGGGCTTCGGTACAATGTCTAAACATCCCGGACATTGCACGATTTCGTTATACAGCATATTCAACTGTGCATAGTGATGCACTATATCGTCATGTCGGAATTGCGCTGTGCTTTGTTTCAACATCTCCACCCGATCCAGGTGAAAGTTCAACGCGTGTTCATATGCCAAAGGCAGGTACTTACGCGCCTTTTTGCTGTCTGGATTGTTTCGCAGGCGTTTGATCGCCTGTAATGCCGCAGCATCATAATCTCCTTGTTCAAATCGCCTCTTCCCTGTGGCACATGACTGCAATAACATGCCTGAGATCATGACGCCAATGAGTAACGTAAATAAAGGGTAAATCTTCCTAGTCATATCTCAAAATTAATTGTCCTACGAATAGAATGACAACAAACCTGCCCATTTTTTAACGATTGCCAGAAACATGCATAAACAAAGGAGCCTGTAGCTAATCGCCACAGGCTCCTTTGGAAACTTTATGTATACTATATTGGAATTATGCGGTAATTATGCCCTTAAAGCTATCTGCATTAAGTGCTGCTCCACCGATTAAACCTCCATCGATATCGGCCATTCCAAAGAGTTCACCTGCATTACCAGGTTTCACACTACCGCCGTATAAAATTCGTGTCGCATTCGCCACATCCCCATTGGTCATCTTGCTGATGAGATCACGAGAATGTGCATGAATTTCCTGCGCTTGTTCCGCCGAAGCAGTCTTGCCTGTGCCTATAGCCCAAACCGGCTCATACGCCAATGTAATATCGCTCCACTGGTCTGCAGAAAGGTGTCCGAGGCCTTCACGAATTTGCGTCTCAACAACTTCAAAGTGTTTGTTGCTTTCACGCTCTTCGAGGGTTTCTCCATAACAGTAAATCACTTTCAGACCATTTGCCAGTGCCTGGTCAACCTTCTGAGCAATTACTGCATTCGATTCATTAAAGTACTGTCTACGCTCACTGTGTCCCAATAAAACATGTTGAACAGGAACGGATGCCAACATCTCGGCCGACACCTCTCCGGTATATGCTCCAACCGATTCCTGATGACAGTTTTGTGCACCAAGTCCAATACCACTTCCGTTTAACGTATTGCTGAAAATCTTTAAATGGGTAAAAGGTGCATAAACATGTACCTCACATGCATTTAACTCGTCTTCTCGAACGCCATCTAAAATGTCTTTTAACAACCGATATCCATCTTGCATATCGGTATTCATTTTCCAGTTACCTGCTACTAGTCGTTTTCTCATTAATCAAAACTTATTTTGTTTCCCAGAATCTATTCTCGGAAGTCATTTCAAATATCTGTGTTAGTATATCTTTCTCTACCTCGTTCAATTCCAATCCTCTGCGCTCCATTACCAGGGCGGTGGTTTCAAAGGCCTTTCGTAACTGGTACGTGCTGAAACCTGAAGCTCCACCCCAACCAAATGATGGCACATAATTACGCGGAAAACCCGAACCGAATATGTTGCTCGATACGCCGACAACCGTTCCGGTATTGAACATGGTATTGATACCACACTTACTGTGGTCCCCCATGATTAAACCGCAAAACTGCTTACCTGTTTTTCGGAAACGCTCGGTCTCGTAATCCCACAAACGCACCTCGGCATAGTTGTTCTTTAGGTTCGAGTTATTGCTATCGGCTCCGATATTGCACCACTCACCCAACACACTATTTCCCAGGAATCCGTCATGGCCTTTATTCGAATATCCGATAAGGACTGAATTGCTCACTTCACCACCCACCTTAGAATGTGGCCCTACTGTAGTTGGACCATAAATCTTCGCTCCCAGTTTAAGTGCACTGTTGTCGCAGAGGGCCAATCCACCCCGAACCAGGCTTCCTTCCATTATTTCAGCACCGTGTCCAACATAGATAGAACCGTTGCTGGCATTGAGTATAGCTCCTTCTACTTTTGCCGATTCTTCCAAAAAGATGCGCCCACTTCCAACGATGGTATTCGTGTCCGAAATTGGAGCTGAGCTTCGATTTTCTGTAACGATGTCGAAGTCTTTTTCCAATTCCACACCATTGTGTGTAAAGATGTCTTCGGGATAGTTTATGAAGGTGGCATCTATATTGGACTCTATCAGCTCTGAAGGAAGTTCGCCTCCTCTATAGGCAATCAATCGATCGTTTGTGGCAACCAGTTGTTGACCTTCTTCAAGTGCGCGAACCTGTTCAACCAGTGTTTGATCCGGTAGGCAAGCTCCGTTAATCCAGAGTGAAGATTCAGATGGGATAAAGGGATATTTAGCCTGTAAGTAATCCTGTGTTTTATAACTCGCTATGGTTTGCAGACGGTGCTCCCACTTTTTACGAATCGTTAAGATTCCAACACGAATTTCACCAGCTGGCCGCGTAAACGTTAGCGGCAATAAGCCTTTCGTAAACGTATCGTCAAACAGAATTACATTCATGAGCCAAAATTAGTTATTAAGGGCCTAAAACAAACAAAGCCCTCGAATCGAGAGCTTTGCTGCGAATAGGTACTTTCGCTTAT
>DIYD01000352.1 GCA_002428905.1 Bacteroidetes bacterium UBA6063
GGACAATACAATTTAAAAAAATCGTTACTTCTGCTCTCCCACTCATATATATTTGCACAAAAAAGAGTGATGTCGGCGAAGTATTATCAAACACAGCCTGGTACGTTATTGGATCTTACCATTCGGGTATTTGTAAAAATGGGTTGTTCTCCTGAGGATGCTCAACTGGCAGCCGAGGTGTTGCAGAGTGCGGATTTGAGAGGCATTGACTCCCACGGTGTCGCCCGGTTAAATGGATACGTCCGACTTTGGAAGGCAGGCAGAATTAATGCCAAAGCAAATCCTAAAATTATTCACCAAACACATACTACGGCAACACTGGATGGCGACAGCGGTTTGGGTCTCACCAATGCGGCCAAAGCCATGGATATTGCCATTGACATGGCTGAAAAATATGGAAGTGGCTGGGTAGCGATCCAGAACTCAAACCACTTCGGAATTGCCGCATACCACGCTATGAAGGCCCTTAAACACGACATGATTGGTATGTCACTCACCAATGCAAGTCCGCTTGTTGCCCCTACATTTAGTAAAGAACGACTATTGGGCACCAACCCAATTTGTTATGCAATACCCGCTGGCCAAAAAGAACCTGTAGTTATTGACATGGCGACATCTGCAGCGGCTAATGGCAAATTGGAAATCGCCAAACGAAAAGGAGAACCAATACCCAGTGGTTGGCTTCAAGACCAAACCGGTGCTATTACCAATAATCCGGAAGACTTGAAAGGTGGAGGAAGTTTACTCACGTTGGGCAGTACCAAAGAAATGGGCAGCCATAAGGGGTACGGGCTTTCCGCCTTTGTCGATATTTTTAGCGGTGTACTAAGTGGAGCAAATTACGGCCCTTGGGTACCTCCGTTTGTGAGTTTCCTACCGCTGGCGCCGGATATGCCGGGCAAGGGTATTGGACACTTTGTGGGTGCGATGCGGGTAGATGGTTTCCGCCCTGTCGAAGAATTTAAGGAGAACATGGATCGATGGATTGAGCGATTTAAAACTTCAGAAACGAGTGACAATCAGCCGGAGGTCATTATACCTGGCGAACCCGAATCACGACTATATAAGGAGCGCATCAACGATGGAATTCCGTTGATAGAAGCTGTATACAACGACCTTCAGGTACTTTGTGAAGAACTGGAAGTAGATTTTACGATCTAATCTACTTCTTTCCTGAGATTACAATGTTTGGGGTAAACACGACTTCATCCCAGGTTCGTGCCGTAAAGAACAGCTGAAGTTTGAGACAGAATTTGGTCATAGACCAGCCCAGTTTACGCATTAGTTCTTTGACTGGGTTTTCGATAAATACAATGCCTTCGGTCACCTCTACATGCGTGTAACCGGTCGCTTGCATAATCTGCATGGCAGAACTCTTATTTAAGAATACCTCATGCGTAAAATCAGCAAAGGCAAAAACAGAAGCCAGTGGGGTATCCATATTCGGTGTGCGGAAAACAACCTTGCCCCCATCATTTAAACCGTCTTTCAAGCGCGTTAAGAAATCAACCAATTCATCTTTGGTGAGATGTTCGATTAAATCCACGGCAAAGATTACATCAAATTTTGCATTGGACGAAGCCAAAAAGTCATGCAAATCAGCTTGCGCTACACTTGTTACTCCAAACTCATGCGCCATGGCTACCTGTTCCTCGCTCAGATCGATTCCCGTTGTATTTGCATACCCCATTTCATTGAGTGCCTGTATGAGGGAACCCGTGCCACAACCTACGTCAAGAATAGTGATTTGCTTATCAGCTGGCAGCTGTTGCTTAAACTCGCGTTTGAAATAGCGCACTTGTTGGTTAAAGTGCTGTAACTGAACTGCTTTATCGGATTTTCCAGAATGTGTAGAGTAATAATTCTGGTAAAGCGTTTTACGGTAATTCTGCATGCCTAACTGTTTTGCAAACATAACTTATTTTTGCCTATGCTTGAGACGGGATTGGTTGAAAACAGATTGGAAGCCGGATGCGATGAAGCAGGACGTGGATGTCTCGCCGGACCCGTATGTGCCGCTGCCGTAATTCTTAAACCAGGCAGTCGAATTGAAGGGCTTAATGATTCCAAAAAACTAACGGAGAAGCAACGTGACAATCTACGCACTGTGATTGAAAAAGAAGCCCTGGCGTGGGCGGTAGCCATGATCTGGCAACATGAAATTGATGAGATCAACATATTAAACGCCTCCATCAAAGCTATGCATCAGGCACTGGCGGAACTAAAAACCTCACCCGAATTTATTTTGGTGGATGGAAATCGATTTAAACCGTTTAAAGACATCCCCTATCAAACCATTATCAAAGGAGACGGAAAGTTCCTGAGCATTGCAGCGGCCTCCATTTTGGCTAAAACGCATCGCGATGAATATATGTTGAACATTCACAATGCGTTTCCGGTATACAACTGGAAAAAAAACAAGGGATATCCGACACCTGAGCATCGATCGGCGATTGGCCTTCATGGACGTTGCGAACACCATCGACAATCATTCAAGTTCAAACCCAAGCAATTGCAATTATGGAACTAAGATTACGATTATTCATACTTCTAGTTGGCTTTAGTGTTTTGGCCTCAGCACAAGACAAACAGTTTTTCATTGGGCTTGACATCGGTCCGAAATTCGATCAATACCGTGTTGAAAGTACGGGTTCCAAAGCCTATGAGCCCAATTTGAATATTAGCAATCCACTTGCGGCTACGTTTGGGGTTTTAGGCGGTATCAAAATTGAAGATCGGATTATGGTGGAAGCCGGAATCTACAAATCGGATTATCGGGTTAACATCGAGTTGGTGGCCAAAGATGGTTCAAGGCATTTCAGCAATACCCCAATAAATACGTTCACATCGTACATGATTCCCTTCAACCTGAATTTCATTAAATCAAAACAAGGGAAGTACGAGCCACAGCACTTTATTTTTGGGACCGGCTTCTCGCTTCTGGCACGGCCTAGATTAGGACTCGAAGGCCGTTTCTACAGCGTTGAAACTCCGTTGGATCCGCTAGATCTCACCAAAGGCCTTGTATCGTATGAGATTTATGATAACAATTTCGATG
>DIYD01000211.1 GCA_002428905.1 Bacteroidetes bacterium UBA6063
GCCACGGTTTTTCCGATCGATAAACTTGAAGTAGCGGCCGGACTCGGAGCGTTCAACACATGAATTGCGTCTTGCTTATCGATAATTTTAAAATCATCCAACAGACCACCGGTTCGATCGCAGGCTTGGGCACGCACACCAGCCTCGGCAGGAACCAAATCACTTTCACGAATCTCTGGTATGAGCTTTTGCAAGGCTTTGGTGAAAGCCTTTTTGGAGAACGACCGATACATCTCACCCATTCCAGTTTTCCAATATTTCCGTGCTACTTTCTGGAAACCTGGCCACATCAAACTCTCAAACAACTCTCCAAAATGAATGTCCTTCTTGGTGTAACCTTCTCTACGGAATGCCAGGACCGCGTTGGGGCCTGCTTCAATATGACCGCTCATCATTCGGGTGAAATGCACACCTAAAAATGGAAAGTTAGGATCGGGCACCGGGTAGATAAGGTTATTTACCAGGTGATGCGACGATTCTTTCAGCATGTAATATTCTCCACGAAACGGAATGATCTTGGTATCGGTCTTCTCCGTTAACTCTGCCACCTTATCGGAATACAGACCAGCACAATTAATAATAGATCGGGCTTCTACCTGTTCATTGGCTGCACGAACTACCCAGGTATCATGGCTTTTGGCAAACCCTTCAACCCGATAGTTGAACTTTATTTCACCCCCGAGACCTTGAATATTCTCGAGGTATTTCTTTGCAACCAGCTTGTAATCAATAATTCCGGTTTGAGGAACAAAGATTGCCTTTACTCCAGCTACATGGGGCTCATACTCCTTTAATTCATCCGGGCCAATCATCTTCAGACCTTCTAAACCATTTTCACCTCCGCGCTTATACAGGCGCTCCAATTCTGGAACCTCGCTTTCGTCTGTTGCTACTACAACCTTGCCACATAATTCGTAAGGTACGTCGTTCTTGTCGGCAAATTCCAGGAGCATATTGTATCCATTAATACAATTGGTTGCCTTTAACGAACCCGGTTTATAGTATAAACCCGAATGGATTACTCCACTGTTATGGCCGGTTTGATGCTTTGCTTCATGTGCTTCTTTTTCAAGAATAATCAGCTTCGTCTCTGGTTTGTTCTGTAAAATCTGGTAGGCTGTGGCTAGTCCAACTATACCTCCACCAACAATGGCTACATCGTATTGCATACTTCAAGAATTGCCGCGAAAATCGCGCAAAGCCATTAATCTACCAATTCCTTGGCACTAGATTTCAGGAGGCAGTGGCGCACAATAATCAGTTCACAGACTGTTTTCTGTCATATGCACTCTGTAATTGGTAAACGACCTTCGGTAAAGGTATTGTAGCTATTTAGGTGTTATGGGACAACAGTTAGAACAGGCCAAGGCCACAGATCAAACCCGAATCGAGTTTATTCAGGCGCTGCTGAACGACATCAAAGCCCTGGATTATATGATCGACAACCGGCTTTTTGAGTCGGGTATTACACGCATCGGGGCTGAACAGGAGATTTGTTTATTAAATGCCGACTGGCGACCAGCCCAGAACGCAGAGGAACTACTGCAAAAGATTAATGATGAGCACTACACCACGGAGCTGGCCCGATTTAACCTCGAGATTAATCTGGACCCCTTAACGTTGGAGTCCTCCTGTTTTCGAGACATGGAAGCAAGCCTGGTTGACCTGTTACGCAAAGGACGTAAAGTTGCAGATGAACACCGTACCCGGTTTTTACTTACCGGGATATTACCCACCATCAGTAAATCGGAACTGGTCTTCGACTACATGACACAACAACCGCGCTATTGGGCAATGAATGAAACCATAAAAGCCTCTAGAGGTTCCGACATAGAGCTCCGATTAAGAGGCGTGGACGAGCTTGCCGTAGTCCATGATTCCGTATTGTTTGAGGCTTGTAATACCAGCTTTCAATTGCATTTACAAGTGCATCCCGACGATTTCATCGATCGCTATAACTGGGCTCAGGCCATTAGCGGTCCCGTTTTATCGGCATGTACGAATTCTCCACTTTTGCTTGGTCGTGAGTTGTGGAGTGAAACCCGCATTGCACTTTTCCAACAAAGCATCGACACCCGTAATTCGTCCTACGCTTTAAAGGACCGAAAAGCTCGAGTAAATTTCGGGAACCGTTGGTCAAGTGGCACGGCCTCCGACGTATTCAAAAACGACATCGCAAGTCACAAAATACTATTGGCGAAGCCAATCGATTCAAACTCAATGGATCAATTAAGGCATGGCCAAATACCAAAACTACAGGCCTTAAACTTAAACAACAGTACCATCTATCGATGGAACCGACCTTGTTATGGTGTAGGCGGAGGTAAGCCACACCTGCGCATTGAAAATCGATATATCCCCTCCGGGCCTACGGTAATCGATGAGATCGCAAATTTTGCTTTCTGGATAGGCCTCATGAATGGTCGCTCAGAGCACTTAAACGACTTTACTGAACATATGGATTTCAGAGAGGCCAAGGCAAACTTCATTAAGGCTGCGCGTTATGGCAAAGAATCCGTTTTGAAGTGGTTTGGTAAAGAATACAGTGCATCAGATTTAGTCTGCAACGAGCTGCTACCTATGGCTTACGATGGTCTGCGGAAATGTAATGTGGACGAGAAAGACATCCATCGGTATTTAAGCGTTATTGAGGGCCGGTGTAAAGGTCTAACAGGGTCGCAATGGAATATTCGAAGCTACCGCAACCTAAAGAAACGCATGAGTCAGGACAATGCCCTTATTGCCATAACGCAGGAAATGTATCGGCTTCATCAGCAAAACAAACCTGTGCATACCTGGCCTGTAATGGAGGGCCGGCTACCCGATGCCAACAAGTCACACCGTGTAGGTCATATCATGTCAACAAACCTATTCACCTTGAACGACAATGACCACGCCGATTTGGCCACAAGCATCATGGCCTGGAAAAACATTCATCATTTGCCCATAGAAAATGAATCAGGCGAACTGGTGGGATTGCTTACCTGGACGCACATGAAACGGCAACGTGAGGCCACAAATACAGCGAATGAACAGGTCGCAGACATCATGACAAAGGACGTTACAACTGTTACCCCGGAGACAGAAATCTCTGAAGCCATTCGCATTATGAAAACGAACGAATATGGCTGCTTACCCATTGTGCGCGATCGCCACCTGGTAGGCATTATCACCATTCACGATGTATTACCGTATGATACCTAAATCTAGAAGTTAGTAGTAAGGGTAAAACGTACCCCACTAAAAGCCGGTTCAATTCGGCAAATACCCCCAGTACAGTTTACTCCTGCTACCTGACGAACATACGCCAATGTAAACGAGGTAGTGTGAATATTGTACTTCGCAAAAACCGTCCAGTAGTGAACAATTTCATCGCTAATCACCGAACCCGATTGTCGCACCGGTGCCGTGTTCACCATATCTGAAAAAGAGAATGAATAATGCGGAGAAATGTTTAATTCAATAATGGCATTTACAAAGCTTCCCAGGTCCTGCTCCGTAATGAGATACTGACCTTCAAGTCGCAACGATTTTCTTCGACTTAGCTTATAGGTTGCTTCCATAAATGGTGTTATGGTATGCACATCCTTCCATTCGGCACTTCTACTTTCATAGATCTGCTGATTGTAGAATATAGACTGTAAACCTACTTTTCCCTTGAGCTTCTTATTGATTTTATGCTCGTAGTTCACAAAGTACTCGCGGAACAACTGCTCACCATCCAGTTTACGCACATTGGAATAGTTCAAATAAAGCGTCCTTCCTTTGGTAATTGTCCAAACAAAACTTGCCTGGAAACCTTGCTCACCATAATCCTGGGCCGGTGCATTATAACGTGCTAATAATCGGTACGACGCCTGACGGGTCAAAGAAGGTTGGTACGTTAATAAACCGTCCAGTAATAAATCATTCGGACTGGCGCGGAGCTGGAAGTTTTCAATGCGGCGATACTGCCCATTAAACCCGAACCCACTTTTCTTTTTCTTGCCGAGTTTTCGCTTCGAATAACTTATCGTAGCATAATGAATATAGCCTGGCAACAACTCTAAGTTTCCTTCCGGTGTACGCACCGCTTCAGGTGTCTTTCCGTTGTACTCATACGAAATGGCCAGGTCTTTAAAATTGGCACTGATATAGCCGTTATACGCATAAACATTGTACCGAGGCTCAAATCGATCGCCTACAGAATCGTATCCGTTGATTTCCGTAACCAACTCATTCATAGTGCTTTGCGTGAGCGTTCGGTTGAACACACTGGCACCTAAAGACACTAGTGTTTTCTTCTCTTTACCCAATCGGAAAATACGCTCTGAGTTTATCCCTTTCACAATTTCTTCTGATGTTCCGAAGCGATTTCCGGAGGCGCCTGAACCTTTTTGATTCCCTGTAAATGCTTTCACGAAGAAATCATCGCTAAAATCATATTTCGCATGTACACCTTCCACTGCATAGTCAATACCGATTAAGCGGTTTTCGAAAGCCCTAAAGACCAATCCAGAACCAAACTGGTCGTAGAAAGATCCTGCAGTCAGAGTGAGTTTGTCAATTTTCTTTTTAATCTGCCAGAACCCTAAACCGTGACCAGAATAAGATCCGGTGGGGTTTAACAGGTTACTGTTATTGAACAGGTCGTAGCGCGCAGACACATTGAACCCTTTTAACTGATAATTCGCAAATAACCAGGCTTCTGCAGAGCTGATCTGACTCAAGTACTGCGGAGATTCATACGCACCGATGGTACTGTCTAAAACGAAAACCGAAAAGTTGCTTTGAAAGTTTCCTGAGAATATGCCTTTATCCTGGCCAAAGGAGGTTAAACTAATTGTTAATAGTGCGATAATGCCAAAAATGCGCTTCATCTATATCTGTTTTGCTTATACTGGTCGCCAATTCCTCTGGAAATAGACAGCATTTATACCTGTTTCCGTGAAATATCTTGCAAATAAAGGGGATTTTAGAAAATAGGCCGAGGTGTTATCCGTTTTAGAGGTATGAAACTGCGATTTACCATTTGCGCGGGTCTGTTTATGTGCGCGTTCTATAGCTGTTCCCAAACCGAAAGTAGCGTTGAAAATCATGTATCGGAACACCAGGCGGAGGTTGTCTCGGAGAAAAAGGATAAAGAAATCCATGTCCTTCCAGACAGCTTCGAGCGTACTTCCATTGTCACCCGTTTGGCACAAAAGCTTGAACGCCAAGAACCGAGGGTTATCCAGGTATTTGTTCCTCTATGTGACAACGATCATCAGGGCATAGTACCGGTGAATTCTTCTTTGGGTAACGGGCTTAACTTACGAACGAATCTGTACTGGGGAGCAGGTTATGGGGTTTATACGCATTTCAAACGTAGTTCGGATTGGCAAAAACAAAGCGATACCGTTTATCCAAAAACCAATACGGTGTTACAACGCGTGTGTTTTAAACATGCTACTTCAAACACATATCTTGTGATGGATGCGTATCGAGGCGATCGGATGGTGGCCTGCTTAACGGACTACTTCCACACGCTCTCAGGTGAGCGGATCGATTCCGTAAACCATTCGAAAGGTATTCTCAAGCTTGGATCTAACGTCGATTTGGTCGTATTCAATGGACATAATGGATTGATGGATGAACTGGTAGAGGCACCTTATAATCAAGATAGTATACCTAAAGATGCCGTAGCCATCGCCTGCGCATCGCACTACTACTTTGCACCAAAGCTTCAACGTGCAGGCGGATACCCTCTCTTACTAACGACAAACCTGCTCGCACCTGAAGCGTATGTTTTACATGCCGTTTTGGATGCCTGGATTCTGGACAAATCACCTCGTGAAATTCGTAAAGCAGCAGGACTGGGATATCACAATGTGCAGAAATGCGGACTCCGAGGAGCGACCAATCTGTTTCGTACAGGATGGTAGACTGAAGCGACGGTAATTCCTTATAAGTTCCCTGGGTTAGCCTATTGCATCTTTTGAGATTCGGCGTATGCCTTGAAATTATTCAAAATCAATTGCCACCCTTGACGTTGCAACTCTGCATTGTTTTCATCCTCGGGTTCAAACGTTTGAACAGCTAAAATGTGCTCTTCCTGCTGTAAAAAGGCGATGTCTGATTTCCGACCATCCTCCATAACGGAAGCAATATGCTCGGGCTTGATTACCTCGGTGTATGTCCCTTTGAAATCGAAACCCATGCTGCCATCTTTGGCCTCCATCCGCCACGAGAATTCTCCTTGAGGCCGTAAATCGTTTACAGCGTTTGGGCAGTGCCAGGAGTTGGCTGCAAAATTCCATTGCGTAATGTGTTCGGGTTTGGTCCAACATTCCCAAACCAAATCAACTGGAGCAAGAATCTCTGCCATGATACTAATTTCCATGAAGCAAATATCTAGCCTTTCATTCGATTCTGTGCCAGGTAATCTTCTCGAAGCAGACCAAATGCCGAAGAATCTTCTAAAGCACCCGTGCTATTGAAATGTTGTCGAAACAACCCTTCATTTTGAAATTGAAACCTCTTCATTAGTGCAATCGATGGTGCATTATCCGGACTAACAAACGCTTCTACACGGTTCAGATTCATCGGCCCGAACCCGTAATCTATAACGGCTTCCATTGCTTCCGTCATCAACCCCTTGCGTTTCCAATTGTCTTGAAACAAACCGTAACCGATCTCTGCGCGTCGATGATCAATATACCACGTATGGTACCCGCACCAACCGATCACCTTTTTGCTCGTCTTGTCGATCAGGTGAAAGAACAACATTTTCTTGTTATAGGTTTCAATCCCACCTTCGTACCAGCGCCGTGGCTTAGTTAACCCATCGTTCGACTGAACACCAAAATAGTCCCGTAATTCGGGTTGAGTATAATGTTCAAAAACAAATTTCAACGTTTCGCCATCGAAGCGTCGTAAATGCATTCGTTCGGTTTCCAGATATTCAAATTCCATGTTTCCTTAGTTGTATCTCCCTTGTGAAGCCAGTCCGTGCTCAACATGAGCCAGATGGTGTCTGCGATGCCAGGCATAGTTACCCACATATTCTCCTAAACGGTAGGTGTTTCCATATTCCGGATGCTTGAGTTCCAACTGCAATTGGTCCTTCGTCAATGATCGTAAAAGCTGGCCCAATTTAATGTGGAGTCCCTGTAACATAAGCAGGGAAGGTTCAAGGTTGTCTTCCTGTGCATCTATAAGTTCTGCCCATCTTTTTTCATTGTAGGGCCTGATGGTTACATTGTCCTCGGTAAGTGCGAGCTTAAAACGAACCATAGCATTCATATGGCTATCGACGCAATGATGCACCACTTGCTTAACCGTCCAACCATCGGGCCTATACTTCCAGCTCAACGCATCAGAAGATACGCCATCCAAAACCAACCGTAGCTTTCCGGGAAAGGCTTCTATGGTTTTAATCCATTGCGCCATCATCAGGGCGTCTGGATTTTTGTTCGATTGATATTCACCAACAGGATATTTCAGCTCATGCAAGTTCATAGCGTAAACAAATATCGAAATCCTTTGCGAAATCAGAGAGCTAAATTCTGCCTTAAGCACTTAGGTTATGCAATGCCTCTTTGGGCGACTGGAGAAAGTTTACCTGTTTGCCCTGGTTACTTTCATACATGAAGTCCTGAATGCTCTTACCGGTGTGTTTGTCAAACGAACCAACAATAGCGAGTCGCACCCGATAATTTGAAAACTTTTGCAGAATTTCACCAGCCATTCTGTTTTTAAGTTGGAAAAACGAAGGCGTAATATTTCGTTCATGTATAATTACTCTATCGTAACCCGAGTAATACAACGTACCGAGCAAGTCTTTCCCGGTTTCCTCATCCTTAATGACCGTTTCGTCGGATACGATTTCGGCCACCTTCACCTGATTAATAAGGTGTTCTTTAATATCCATTGAAACAGCTACTCCGGAATTTGAATGGTGTAGGTTTGACCTTCTTTCACAGTCAAACGTGTCGATCTCAACCATGGATTTAGCAGTTTTACCGTCTTATAGTCGGTGTTATGCAGTTGAGCATATTCGGCAAGGCTGGCGATGGTGGAGTCTACTTCAACCGATTTCGTCTCTACCGGAGTGTAGTACTCGTTCTCGTGTATGTAAAAGCCATAGGCTTGTGGATTGCCCATAATCAGCTTATAGGCCAAAATTCGGAAGACATATCTGCTCGTTTCACGGTTTAAATACAACGCATAATACGAGTCTACTTTCTGATTGGCCAGGTCACGCTTTACACCTGGTAATCCACGATTATATGCAGCTGCAGCCAACGTCCAGGAACCCAAATGATCCTTAGCCTTTTTCAAATAGGTACAGGCTGATCTGGTTGCTTTCTCAATGTGATATCTTTCATCGATCTCTCCATTAATCTTGAGATCATAGGCCGAACCGGTAGACTTCATAAACTGCCACATACCCCGGGCTCCTGCAGGAGAAACAGCTTGAGTTAATCCGCTTTCAGCAACTGCCAGATACTTAAAATCCTGAGGCACACCTTCTTCTTCTAAAATCTTCTCAATGATTGGGAAATATCTTCCACTTCGTTTGAGTAATAAAACGGTATTGGACTGCCAGTAGGTGTTGCTGAGCATCTCACGCTCTAAACGTTCACGTACTTCCCATTGATCTTGCGGTACAATCTCATTGCAGAAATAAACTTCATCCGGTATAGGCGGCATAGCTATTCTATACGCATCGTTAAACGCTACAACGGCCTGATCCCCTACAATTTGACCTTCTACTTTTGTATCGAGCGAGGAGAATAAAATAACAGCTCCGAAAACGCCGATTACGGCAATGATAATTTTAATATACTTTTTCATTAGAAGTAGAATTTAAGGTCGAACGTAAAATTTTGGATTACACCGTTTTTACCTGTTTCAGGCATGACGTTCTCCAACAACAGATTGTCGTTTATATTGGTTAAACCCCAACGAACGCTAGGGCGTAAACCAAAGTAGTAAAAGTCGAAATGATACCCTATCAAAGCAGCGACATCAAACGGTTTGAAAAACTGATCCTTGTATCGTGCTTTCACATCTGGCAGCACAAAGATCTCAGATCGCGTCTGATACGCAGGCTCTAAACCCACGGTTAAGAACTGGTTCTGATCTTTACCACTGGTATTGAACATGAGGTTAATCGGTAAGTCGAAATAAATGAAGCGAATAGAGTTGTATGCATCTGTTCCACCGTTGTTAAAATTGGAACCGCGAAAAGAGGCATTAAGCTCCGCGCCAAAGTGCAGGTTTTTATTGAGTTTTTGCCGAAATGAAGCCCCAAGAGCCATTCCAACCCGGGGTGTTGGGTTTTCCAATTCCGAGCCAAAAATGGTGGTAATATTGGGTCCCCAGGTCATACCAACCTTATACTTGCTTGATTTAGGAAATGGCTGAGAATAAGCGAATTGCACCAATGCCATTCCGATCAAACATGCTATTACCCTTCTCAACTTCATATATCAGTTTAACGAAATTAAACCCCGTTTCGTTTTCAATCTATACTTTTTCCCTTTAATGCTTTTGCAATATTTTGATCCATCATTGTTTCAGCGAATGGTTTTGTATACACATTTAAGGCATCCTGACGCTGCTGGATCAGATCTTTATCCCGCTGGTTGATGGCTTCTTTTAATGCACTAACCAATCCATTAATTTCCTCGTACTGTTCCTTTGTTATAAAGGCTCCATGATCGCCCAGGAATTTATGAGTACTCACAATGAGGTATTCGGATTCATTGATCGCTTCATTCAACGAGCGAAACGCCATATCCTGTTCGGCATTCTTTAACGAGTCCAAAAGCATCTGCTCTACCTGCTCATCGGTAAGTCCGTATTGCGGTTTTACATCAATGGCCTGCTCTACCCCAGATCGCAACTCCTTCGCGCGCACTTTCAAAATCCCATCTGCGTCTAGCATAAAAGCAATTTC
This sequence comes from Bacteroidetes bacterium UBA6063, assembly GCA_002428905.1. GTDB lineage: Bacteria > Bacteroidota > Bacteroidia > NS11-12g > UBA9320 > UBA987. The sequence continues at coordinate 9,926 of DIYD01000211.1, forward strand.
GATCTTTGGGAGTCCTGCGGGCATGGCTGGAATTCCTGAGAGCACAAATTCAGCAAGCTTTCGGTTTTCACTCACCTGATCTCGCTCACCCTGAAATACAGACACCTTAAGATTGACCTGACCATCAACCGAAGTTGTGTAATTGCGACCAGCTCGGAAAGGTACCCGGGAATTACGCGGAATGATCACGTCCATTAAGCCGCCCAATGTCTCAATACCTAAAGAAAGTGGTGTAACATCTAATAGCAGAATATCTTTACGGTTTCCTGCCAATATATCGGCTTCTATGGCTGCACCCAGCGCCACCGTTTCGTCTGGATTAATTGTATTATCTACTTTACTTGCACTGAAAAAGTGAGTTACCTGTTCCAACACATAAGGTACACGCGTAGAGCCTCCCACAAATACAAGTTCTTGAATATCGGCTTTTTCCACACCCGAGTCTGCCAGGGCTTGTTTGCAACAGTCAATGGTTCTTTCTACAAGCCTCTGAATCAGTCCTTCGAACTCCGATCGCGTTAGGCGTAATCCTTTCTGTTGGAAAACACCTACAAACTCGTTATCGTTCGAAACTACTTTTTTAGCCTCTTCTGCTAACAGTCGAAGCGTTTGAATTTCGACAGAGGAGAACTGGTCAAGATTATCAAACCAATGGTTCATTATAGCTCGATCGAAATCGTCACCACCTAAAAACGTATCGCCATTAGTAGCCAGCACTTCGAACACGCCATCTTCAATACGTAAAATAGAAATATCAAACGTACCTCCTCCTAAATCATATACCGCAACCGTTTGTTGCTTTTCTCTGTCGAGGCCAATACCATATGCCAGACTCGCTGCTGTTGGTTCATTCACAATGCGCAAAACCTCCAGGCCTGCCAGCTTACCCGCATCGCGTGTTGCCTGACGTTGAGCATCATTAAAATAGGCGGGCACCGTAATCACCGCTTTACCGATGCGCTGACCCAAATGTCGCTCTGCTTTTGCCTTAAGTTCTTTTAAAATCTCTGCGGATAGTTCAATGGGCGAAAAAAACCGGTCACCCAATTTGATCTTAACCAGGCTGTCAGTATCCTCATCAATGATTTTATACCCGTAGTACTTTTCAAAATCCGAAACATCGTTGAAGGATTTACCCAATAGACGTTTTACCGAATAAACCGTTTTCTCTGGATCTTCAACCAATTTCGTTTTGGCACGATCACCTACGTCGAAGCTTCCATCTTCATTAAAATGGATGATCGAAGGGGTGATTACCGACTTATTCAACCCTACGATCGCTTTAGGTTGACCGCTTTCGTTGTCGATAATGGCCACTAGACTATTGGTTGTTCCCAGGTCAATTCCCACAACCAAATCGGAGTTTCGGTCTATGGTACCCTTGTTTAAATTGATCGAGATTTTTGCCATCGGCCGCAAAGGTAGTACGCTTTTGTTCTATCTTCGTTGAAGATCATGCAGAAATACACCGCCATAATAATCGATGATATAGAAGACGCTCGAAAAATACTTCGAGCCGACCTAACTGATGTTGCTCCTGAGGTTGAAATTATAGGAGAGGCGGATGGTGTAATGGCAGGTGTCAAATTACTCGCCAAACACACACCAGACATTTTATTTCTTGACATTGAAATGCCTGATGGTGATGGGTTTGACCTACTTGAAATGCTGTCAACCAAACCCTTTAAAACCATCTTTACTACGGCGAGTGACGAACACGCCTTGAAGGCGTTTAAGTTTTCGGCGGTAGACTACCTCCTAAAACCGATTAATCAGGAGGAATTGACCAAAGCTGTTGCCAAAGCAAAGGGAACAAAGGACAGTCCGCAAAGTTTAGCCCTTTTGCAAGAAAACATTGGAAAGCGCATTGGGAAAATGGAGCGGTTGATTCTCAACACCCAGGAGAAGATTCATGTGGTGCGATTAACCGACATTGTGCGACTTGAGTCGGACGTGAACTATACACGTTTTCACCTAACCAATGGCAATAAAGTATTGGTTACACGCACCCTTAAAGAATTTGACGAAATGTTATCCGACAATGGGTTTATCCGGGTACATCAATCGCATCTGGTAAATATTGAACAGGTGGTGGAATTTGTGAAGGCCGATGGCGGACACATAAACCTTCAGGACGGAAGCTATGTTCCGGTTTCATCTCGACGGAAGTCAATCGTGCTACAAGCACTGGAAACCCTGTAACTTGCCTTTCCTGTTATTCCCTAATTGAATAGAAATCAACTTCATCAAAAGCTTAATCGCATTCCGGTTATCGGGATTGTCTTTTTCGGGGTATCATTCGCATTAGCGAGTCAACTGTACCCAGGTGGATCACCTATAAATATAGAGTCTGAAGGCTACAGATGGACCGAGAATTATTTATGTAACCTAATGAATGAGTACGCATTAGATGGTGACATAAACACTGGAAGACCACTTGCTATTGCCGGCTTTATGTCACTCACATTAGGCCTCATTCCTTTCTTTTATCTGTTCTCAAAATATCTTTCACGTTTAACGACCTGGTCTAAACTTATTAACTATGGTGGTATTATTTCAATGGTGCTTCTGTCCTTCATTTGGACAAGCTACCATGACGAGATAACTGCTTTGAGCAGTGGTTTTGGCGTACTTGCCGTTTCTGGAATCATGATCGAAGTTGGGAGACATCAATCAAAGATGCATTTCTACAGCGGTATTGTGTGTATTCTACTGTTGCTCGTAAACAATTTCATCTATTACACTACCTATCAACTTAATTGGCTACCCGTTATTCAAAAAGCAACCCTATTGATCATCCTGATCTGGATTCTTTCGATCAATAGTCGAATACGAGAACAGATGTTGGGTCATACGTCGGAAGGCTAGATCGGTGCTTTGGCCAGTCGATTATGCACTTCATTCACCTGCATAAGTGCAGCACTTCCATACCAGGGATGCAGCTCCATAACCAGTCGACCGGCCTGAATTGCAGGGTCAGTTTCTGTGAGTGCACGTGCCTCCTCAACCGTTTTCACATCGAAAATGTAAATGCCTCGTAGCTCTGTATCGTCAAGGAAAGGCCCTGCAACAACCAGTTTACCCTCTTCCGCCAAACGGTTAATGTTTTCCATATGGGCAGCCTGAAGTTCCATCGCCTGAGAATCTCCCTGATCTCTGTTCGGCCCGGCCTTGAG